>JAYUSV010000272.1:0-5798 GCA_043755495.1 Synechococcales cyanobacterium | reverse complement strand
CATAGTCAAGTGGGCCTCGAAATCGAAGTTCCGGCTGCCGAAGTCAAGAGCTATTACGAAAAATCTATCCAGGACTTGGTGAAAAACGCCAATATTCCCGGCTTCCGCAAAGGCAAAGTGCCTCGCCAGATTATTCTGCAGCGTTTTGGAGCCGATCGAATCAAAGCGATGGCCGCCGAAGACCTGATGCAAAAAACCATGCCTGCGGCCATTAAACAAGAGGCAATCCCGGCGATCGGCAATTATCAAATCACCTCTGATTTCGACAAAATAATCGAAGACTTCAGCCCCGAAAAGCCTTTGGTGTTTAAGGGCAGCGTCGATGTCATGCCCGAAGTTAAAGTTGGTGACTATACCAAACCTGCTGTCACCGCCGAAGAAACCAAAGTAGCCGAAAATGCTGTGGCAGACTTCTTGCTAGAACGCCAGAAAGAAAAAGCTACTTTGGTACCAGTAGAAGGTCGGGGTGCCCAAATTGATGACGTAGCCGTGGTAGACTACAGCGCCAAGCGTTTGGATGGCGACGATGTAGAAGGTGCCACAGCTACCGATGCTGAATTTGAAATGTCTCATGGCAAGTTCATCGCCGATTTAGTCGATGGTATGGTGGGCATGAAAATTGATGAAACCAAGGAAATTTTGGTGTGTTTTCCTGCTGATTATGCTCGCCAAGACTTAGCTGATGCCCAAATCAACTTTACCGTTACGGTCAAAGGCTTAAAGATTCCTGAGTTACCCGCTTTGGACGATGATTTTGCCAAAGAGATTAGCAAAGAAGAGACTATGGAAGCTCTCAAAATCATGCTGTTAGACAACTTCACGAAGGAAGCTGCGGATAAAACCCAGGCCAGTATTGATGCTGCCTTAGCAAATTCAGTAGTCGAGATTACTGAATTAGACCCTCCAGAAAGCCTGATTGAGCAAGAAGTAGTCAGCATTTTGGAAACCATGGCCAACCAGTTTAGCCAATATGGCATGGATGTGAGCAAACTCTTTACTAAGGAATCTGTTCCTAAAATGAAGGAAAACTGCCGTCCCGATGCTTTAAAGAATTTGAGAAGATCTTTGGGGATTGCCAAAATTGCGGAACTAGAAAAAATCACCGTCGAAACCAGCGAAGTCCAAGCTCGCGCCTTTACTATTCGCCAGCAACTAGAAGGCAAAGCCGATGAAGATCGCCTCAAAGCCTTTGTAGAAAGTGACTTAATCAACCAAAAAGTCCTAAAGTTTTTACAAGATCGCGCCGAAGTAACTTTGGTGCCCGTAGGTTCTTTGGCTAAGGAAGACGAAGATTTGGCGATCGACGACGATGGAACGATTGAAACCACTGCTACTCCGGTTGCTGAATAGTCGTTAGTGTTCTGTAATTGACTCGTATTTGATCAATCTGATTGGTCAATACGGTCAACTAGCTACTTTCTTCGGATCTCTACCCGACCAAGTTTGTGTGGTTAGGGTATAACGGTAAAGAACGTCTTTGTTTTCTCTATAAAAGTTACTCCAATGTTCACATCCCAAACGCCAAATTATCCTGACAGCACGCGATCGACCTCAGATGTCTTCTTCGGCAGCATGGTAGTGCCGATGGTTCTGGAACAGTCTGGCACTGGAGAACGCGCCTTCGATTTGTATTCCCGATTACTGCGTGAGCGCATCATCTTTTTGGGTGACAAAGTGGATGATACAATCGCCGACTCTTTAATTGCCCAAATGTTGTTTTTGGAAGCAGAAGATCCGGAAAAAGATATTAATCTTTATATAAACTCTCCTGGCGGCTCGGTTACAGCAGGCATGGGCATTTATGACACTATGCAACAAGTTAGACCAGATGTGGCTACTATTTGTTATGGTTTAGCTGCTAGCATGGGAGCTTTCTTACTCGCGGCTGGCGCTAAAGGTAAAAGAATGTCGCTGCCTAGCTCGCGGATTATGATTCATCAGCCGTTGGGTGGTGCTCAGGGTCAGGCGATCGACATCGCAATTCAAGCCCAAGAAATTCTCTATCACAAAGATAATCTCAATGGCATTTTGGCCAAGCATACTGGTCAACCGATCGAAAAAATCGCGGCTGATACTGAGCGCGATCGATACATGTCTGCCGCAGAATCGGTAGAGTATGGGTTGATCGACCGAGTGATCGTAAAAATGCCTGCTCAATAAGCTTTGCTTCAGTTCCTGACTCTACTTAATTTGCCACCCGAGATAATGTTATGGCTAGTAATAAATCCGCATTCGATGCACATCTCAAATGTTCTTTTTGTGGCAAGTCTCAGGAGAAAGTAAGAAAGCTAATTGCTGGCCCAGGAGTATACATTTGTGACGAATGTGTAGAGCTATGCAATGAAATCTTAGACGAAGAGCTAATGGAAACCGGCATGGCTCCAGCTCCTAACCGCCAAGAACCCCGCAAAAAGAAAGAAACCCAACCCCTCATCCTCAGTCAAATTCCTAAACCCCGCGAATTGAAGCAGTACTTAGATGATCATGTCATTGGCCAAGATGATGCCAAAAAGGTACTTTCGGTATCGGTTTACAACCACTACAAGCGGCTGAGTTATGCCCAAACCAAAAGCGCTGAAGTTAATAACCCCAAAAGTAAAATAGACCCAACCATCGAGCTACAAAAATCCAATATTTTACTGGTAGGTCCAACAGGTTGTGGTAAAACCATGTTGGCTCAGACCCTCGCCAAAGTTTTACAAGTTCCCTTTGCCGTCGCCGATGCCACCACGCTGACTGAAGCTGGCTATGTAGGTGAAGATGTAGAGAATATCTTGCTGCGCCTATTACAGGTAGCCGATATGGATGTAGAAGAAGCCCAGCGTGGCATTATTTACATTGATGAAATAGACAAAATAGCCCGCAAGAGCGAAAATCCCTCCATTACCCGCGATGTTTCAGGAGAAGGTGTACAGCAGGCGTTACTGAAAATGCTGGAAGGAACGATCGCTAACGTGCCACCTCAAGGCGGTCGCAAACATCCCTACCAAGACTGCATTCAGATAGATACTAGCAACATCATGTTTATCTGTGGTGGTGCGTTTGTCGGATTAGAAAAAATCGTCGAACAGCGCTTAGGCAAAAAATCCATGGGCTTTATTCAGCCCGATGAAAAAGGTCTTTCTAGAGAACAGCGCAATGCTAACTTGTTAAAGCAAGCTGAGCCAGAAGATTTGGTGAAGTTTGGCCTCATTCCAGAGTTCATTGGTCGGGTGCCGGTAACAACTATTTTAGAGCCGTTAGATGAAGATGCTCTATTCGCCATTTTGACTGAGCCGCGCAATGCCTTGGTGCGTCAGTATGAACAGTTAATGAAGATGGACAATGTGAATCTGGACTTTAAGCCAGATGCCATTAGAGCGATCGCCCGCGAAGCCTACCGTCGCAAAACGGGTGCTCGTGCGCTGCGGGGTATTGTGGAAGAATTGATGCTAGAGATGATGTATGAGCTGCCCTCGCGGAAGGATGTGACCCGCTGCACGATTACGGCTGAAATGGTTGAGAAGCGATCAACTGCTGAGTTGTTGACGTTACCAGTGCGCAAGCCTGAGTCAGCATAAATGGCTAAAGACATGTTTCACCAGGCCGTTAAAAATGCCCTGGTAAAAGAGCAGTGGACAATTACAGCAGATCCTTTGAGATTTCAGTATGGGGATAGGTTGATTTGGGAGCAGAGCGATTGTTGTCAGCCGATCGAGGTAACGAGAAAATCGCAGTCGAAATCAAAAGCTTCTTAAATCCCTTCTGCCGTCACTGATTTCTATAGAGCATTAGGACAGTTTTTAAGCTATCGATTAGCGCTAGAGACGATCGAGCCAGATCGTTTGCTATATTTGGCAGTGCCAGCAGATGCTTATCGTGAGCTAATAGAAATGGGCGTGAGAGGATATTATTTTAGGTTTGCAGCCACCTTATAAGCGACCATACACAGAATATGGAGTAGCCTAAAAGATTCGGACTACTCAACTAAATTGCTTGAAATTTAACCGTATTATGTTGCCTAGATGCCTGCCATCGGCACCTGTGTGTGCCCGGTACGCAGAATTTTGGCAATGTCTTTGACCACTGCATCACGAACTTTGCCTATTGAACTTTTCTTTTTTATTTTTCTAAAGTCACTGACATACTTATCAATTGCCATAAAATGTTCTTGTAAATGTCCATTGTATCTTGTTTGAGTTGTTTGTGTTGCTCTAGCTCCTAAATGGTTGATTTTTATGGTATTAAGCAATTGATAAATGTAGTCCCAGCGATCATCTTCTTGACTAGTCTGAGATAGTAAAATTAGCTCACAAGCAATAAAATATATTTTGCCGAAATCAGCAAACTGAGTCAGTCTATGGGGGTATAAACCACTCAAATGACGACTTTCTAAAGCTTCATCAAGAGACTTAGGGAATTCAATGTTGTTAACATCTTTTGTCCTTTTATCACTCCACCTATCCATCTTATTATTTTTCATTTGATGAATTCCATCTTCTGCAAATGACCATGAATAGCTGAACATTTTTCTGGCAGCTTTAACTTCAGTTGAAATTTCAGAGTCATTATATTTGTAGTGGCATAGCTTAAGCATTGCTATTGCAAATATCAATATGCTCGACTGAGTACCAAACAGTAAAGTTGGTGGATCTGTCAGATTTGATGTCAATGAAGACATATCAAAATTCAATCTTCCATCACTAGCAGAATATCCTACAGAAGATTCATCATTATCATTATTGACGAATTCTCTGATAAAAGGAATCCCTTGAATTTCTATTCCACCATGATCTTCATAACCAATTTCACTTTTTACAGATTTATTCTCTTTACCGCTCTTAAGCTTAATTGATTCATAATGATTTTTCCCGGTTTTCTCGTAAGACTGTAATGCATGAATTAATATATTTTGTGCTTTATCGATATCTTCTTCTTTGCCAGATAATTTTGTATAAGCATCAACTAATAAACACCAACTTTGGTAAGCTGACCACATTGAATAAAGTGATGAGTTGCCACTTCTAGCAGCATATATCCTGGCTTCTTGAAATAATTCTGTTGGATTCGAACCCAATATATTATCATTATTATTTGGTAAATGAGAACTCATGAAAAAACACAGCTTTGCTTTGTGTGCGTAAAGCTTAGACATGACTGTATAAAAATTATAGAAATTGACATGAGGAAGCTCATCAATTTTATTGCACTTATATACATATTCTTGCAAGTTCTGATAAGCTTCATCTAAATGGTTAATAGCATTAGTTACTGCCTCATCTCGATTGGGACTTTTCTCGTTTTCATATTCTAAGTCCGTCAAATAATGATATCGAAAATAGCAAAGATGGTATTTGGCAATTATTACCTTACTAATTAGGTTAGATCTAGGCTTCTTCATATGATTTTCAATGCAGTCCAAATAGTTTTTACCAATTGCATATAACCCTTCTTTAAGATAAGATTCAGCAATAGATAAATGAGCTTCATATTCAGTTAAACTCCAGTTCGAGTTTGTTTCGACCTGAGATATATTGGAGGAATTATTTTCGTCTGTTTTATAAGACTTATTCAACAAGTTTTCCGTTAGATAATATTTCATGGCCTCCAAAGAAAAAGGGTAATCATTTAGCATTTTTTCTCCATTACGTAAAATTTCTACCTGCTTTATTTTCTGTTGTAACTCTTTAATGTAAATACTTGAAGATACACCTGTTTTTTTTAAGTTGGCTCGTGCGGTGGCTCTGCGGCCTGTGTATGAGGCCGTTTTCCGTTTGGCAAACGGTCCTCCACGGCGATGTGGAACCTCTTCAGGGTTC
>JAYUSV010000271.1:0-2027 GCA_043755495.1 Synechococcales cyanobacterium | reverse complement strand
CCGTTGGTAATCACCGTGGTCACACCGGCACTGGTAGCAATCTTAGCCGCTGCAATTTTAGTCACCATGCCCCCGGTACCCCACTGAGAACCGGCAGTACCCGTATCTACCTCTAGATCTAGTAGAGATTTGACCACTTCGATCGGCTGGGCATCAGGAAAAGAGCGCGGATCGGCAGAATACAGCCGGTCTACATCGGTCAACAAAAACAGCCATTTAGCTTCCACCAAACTGGCTACCCTAGCCGACAAAGTATCATTGTCACCAAATTTCAGCTCATCCACCGCCACCGTATCATTCTCGTTAATAATCGGCACTGCCCCTAAATTCACCAGCTCTTGCAGAGTATTAAAAATATTTTTATAACTCTGACGATTATCTAAATCTCCCCGAGTCAACAGCACCTGCGCCACCACCAAACCATACTGACCAAAAAAATCATCATAGATGCCCATAATGCGCCCCTGACCCACCGCTGCCGCTGCTTGCTTTAGAGCAATCTGGCTGGGGCGAGTGGTCATGCCTAAGCGGGCACAGCCCACCCCTACGGCACCCGAAGAAACCAAAATAGTGCCATAGCCCTGTTTTCTTAAATCCACGATCGATTCCACCAGAGCAGCGATCGCCCCCAGGGCAATTTGACCATCGGGACGAGTGAGGCTAGAAGTACCGACTTTAATCACAACTAAGGGTGCCATAACAGAGAAGAAGGCAGGGCGAGGCTATATTAACCCAGATAGAGCTGTGCTCCAATCTAGATTAAGGAATACGAAGAGATATGAAGGGCATGAGTAGAAATACTGCAAATTGGTATACAGCTTGAAACATGTGATCCCCAAAATAGAGCACCAGTCCGAAAGGGGCTGGCGCTCTGGGTTTTAGAATTGCTTCTATTATGTTTAAGACCTTTATAAAGCCGGTCTCATTTGAATATGAACTTATAATCGCATAGCGATCCCCGGCACTTTCAGTTTCTTAACAATTTATTTATATTTCTGTTAATAATGTTTAGTGAAGCAATGTAACGAACTAGGGGAGATCAGTCGCAACCAAAGACACACCGCTGAGTTTAGCCAATCTAAACTCGATCCGCCGCAGCAGATGGAAACTGGAAGTAGAAGCCGTAGCACTGATCGGCTGCGCTAAAATAGTCAACAAACCCAGACGATTGCCACCCAACACATCAGTAAAGACCCGATCGCCGACCATTGCCACCTGGCTGTAGGGCAAACCCATATCGTCTACAGCCATCCGCAGCTTGCGCACGGAGGGCTTGGCCGCTGACATAATATATGGCAAATCTAGGCTTTGAGCGATCGTCGAAATTCTTTGCTTTTGGGGATTGTTGGTCACCAGCCAAATTTGACATTCCTGGCGCATCTCGGCTAACCAAGTCACCAATTGTTCCGAAACCTCGGTGGTTTTTATCGGCACGATCGTGTCATCAATATCTAGCACTAAGCCTTTCAGACCATAATGGCGAATCAAAGCAGGCGTTAGGCAGAAAACATTTCCACCCAACACCACATCTGGTTGTAATAACTTCATGTTGGTGGGTTCACGGCTTTTTTAACGCCAGCCCGAATCTCGCGGGTAGCTTTTTCATGCTCGGCATTGGTGCGACTAAAAACGTGAGTGCCATCATACTTGGCCACAAAAAATATCATCTCAGTAGCATCAGGATTAAGCACCGCTTTGAGACTGCCTAGGCCGGGGCTGGCGATCGGCCCAGGTGGAATACCAGGAGTGGTATAGGTGTTATAAGGATGGGGCTTGCGCACCTCCGAGAAAAACAGTGGGCGAGTAGGAGTCTGTTTAATGCCAAAGGCATATTCCACAGTGGGGTCAGACTCTAACTTAATTCCTTTAGATAAACGGTTAATAAACACCCCAGCAATCTGGTTGCGCTCCTTGGGAATCACCGCCTCTTTTTCTACCACGCTGCTTAAGCTGACCCATTGCAGCAAAGAAAGCTTAGATTTGGCACCTTCTGCTTTGTAAACCGGCAAAGCCTCTTTCTCAAACTG
>JAYUSV010000270.1:0-2032 GCA_043755495.1 Synechococcales cyanobacterium | reverse complement strand
TGGTAAAAAGTCCTGCCGGTGCCCATCAGTGGGCACCAGCAGGCGGAGCCGGTGCGGGCACCGTCCCTGATGCCCACGATCCGGCCAAGCGCCATGCGCCCATGATGACCACAGCGGACATGGCCATGAAAATGGATCCCATCTATGAGCCAATTTCGCGGCGTTTCCTCGATCACCCAGATCAGCTCGCCGAGGCGTTTGCGCGGGCTTGGTTCAAGCTGACCCACCGGGATATGGGTCCCCGATCGCGCTATCTTGGCCCGGAACTCCCAGCGACAGAGTTCCTCTGGCAGGATCCCCTTCCCTCTGTCACCTATGAATTGATTGATGGGCAGGATGTAACAGCCCTCAAGGCCAAGATCCTAGCTTCCGGACTCTCTGTTTCCCAGTTAGTCTCGACTGCATGGGCATCAGCCTCCACTTTCCGTGGCTCCGATATGCGCGGCGGAGCGAACGGGTCACGAATTCGTCTGGCTCCGCAGAAGGATTGGGCTGTTAATCAGCCAACTCAACTGGCGAACGTGCTGCAAACCCTGGAGGCGATTCAACAGGAGTTCAACAACTCCCAGTCTGGTCAGAAAGGAGTTTCCCTGGCGGATCTGATCGTTTTGGGCGGCTGCGCCGGGGTGGAACAGGCGGCGCAGAATGCTGGGCACAATGTGACGGTTCCCTTCCAGCTGGGACGGACAGATGCCTCCCAGGAGCAAACAGATGTGGAAGCTTTTGCCCCACTGCAACCAAAAGCAGACGGGTTCCGCAACTATCTCCAAGGTGGCCATCCCTTGTCTGCTGAGGAGTTGCTGGTGGATCGATCGCAGTTACTAACTCTGAGCGCACCGGAAATGACGGTGCTGGTGGGTGGCCTGCGGGTCTTGAATGCCAACTGCGATCGGGTTCAGCACGGGGTTTTTACCCAGCGACCCGAGACCTTGACCAATGACTTCTTCGTAAATCTATTGGATCTTGGTACTACCTGGAAGGCGACTTCTGATGCTCAAGATCTGTTCGAGGGGCGCGATCGCCAAACTGGCGAACTCAAGTGGACTGGTACCCGGGTGGATCTCATCTTTGGTTCCAACTCTCAGCTCCGCGCTCTGGCGGAGGTCTATGGATGTGGTGACTCGCAGCCGAGATTTGTGCATGATTTTGTGGCGGCATGGAACAAGGTGATGAACCTCGATCGTTTCGACCTCAAATAGTTTCAGCATCAATCTTGAACTCGGGCGAAAGCAGAGAAAAATGAGGGCAGTGGTTCAACACATACAAGTTGAGCTGCTGCTCATCCTGAAAACTTTGTAAAATGGATATTGTATCAAGTTCATTTATACTTAAATGGAGTCTAAAACTTTCTAGATAGATATTGTTCCCGGCCCTCTAGCTCCTACACCATGTTAAAAACTCAACGGCTAGACAGTGATTCTCTAAGGCCATGAGATTGAAACGCCCCAAGCGACAAAGCAGGGGCGTTTCAAATAGAATCTACATCTTGCTGATAATTCTTTGAAGAATCTCTAAGCCACTCAAAGCCTGCCAACCAAATAGACCCATAATGGTCACGTTAATACCAATGTGACCATAGCGCGCCCAGTCTTTGCCCTTCTGCATATGAGGAGTCAAAGAAGCCGAGATCGCAATTAACACAGTCATGCCTAGCCCCGCCAACAAATGTGGTCCAATGAACAGCTTGCCATTATTGATGTAAGTTACAGTAATAGCCCCGATCGAACCCAAGACCATCAACGCCAAAATGATCGAACCGGTTTTGTGATGCCGGTCATTATACTTACCTTTAATCAACTCTTTCCGCACCTCTGGAGTAGCCGATCGAGTGCGCCGGATCTGCACACCCAAATACATTGCATAAATACACATGCCCAGCAGTACCCACATCAGCGGTGGATGGACAAAATTTAAATAGGGTTTGACCTCAAGGGCGAAAAAATCCATTGTCTCTCTGTATAATTGCGATAGTTAACATTTGTTTATAGAAACTAGCACACTTTCTTCGTGGTAACAGGCATGATCAGCAACA
>JAYUSV010000269.1:0-2033 GCA_043755495.1 Synechococcales cyanobacterium | reverse complement strand
GGCAGTTTATCCTTTAGCTAAGGCAAGATGGTAAGTTTGCACGAAAAAAGTGAGGGGATTTGCAAGAAAATAGTAATACCCACCAGATATAACCCTTACTATTTTGCTGGGCTGGCCAGTCGAAATTGTTAATAATTTCCTTAGCAATTATTAACAATTTCCTCATAATGTTTCTGTATCCTCATGATAAACCTGCCAAGGATTGTATAGTATATTTACTGAGAGATTGTGGAGAAATGTTAAATACAAAGAGATATATCTGAGACCGTGCGACTCAGTCTCAGAAGCTAGAAACAACATTAACTTTGAGGGACCGCACCAGTCGTTAAATTACAAAACGCCAAGCGATTTCTATAGGTTATAAATTATTTGAGTGGTTCCATCTATTCCAGCAAAAATATTTGCACTTGAAAAGGGTACCGCCTTATATTGAAGTAAATCAATTTATGAAGAAAATAAAAAAAATCACACTTATATCTTTGGGTCTTCTTGGACTCCTTGTTGTTGCAGGAGTACTGGCACCCTATCTCTACATCCTTTTCCAGAAACCCATTTTTGTAAATAAAGATTTGGCACTAAACAGCAAGCTCAATATTCCTACACTTTTGCAGCCACACATCGAAAACGGCGAGAAAGTTTTTGACTTGTCGGTGCAACAAGGTGAAACTGAGTTCTTACCCGGAAAGAAAACAAAAACAATTGGCTACAACGGCAGTTACCTTGGTCCGACTATCCGGGCAAATAGAGGTGACAAAATCCGTATGAACGTCACCAACAATCTACACGATTCCACAACCGTACATTGGCACGGCATGCATTTGCCGGCAGAAATGGACGGTAACGCCCACCAACCCCTCCAGCTAGGTGAAAACTGGCAACCATACTGGACGGTCACCAACGAAGCTGCACCGCTGTGGTATCACTCGCACCTTATGGGCAAAACTGGCGAGCAAGTCTACCGAGGCTTGGCTGGCGCTTTCATCATTGACGATGCAAACTCTGCCTCGCTCGATCTTCCCAAAGAATACGGAGTGGATGACATTCCGCTAATCGTCCAAGACCGAAAGTTCGATGCCGATAACCAATTTGTCTACCAGCCAGAAAACATCGACGCGCTTGATCACAGTGGAATGCTTGGTGACACAATCCTAGTAAACGGCACCTATGCGCCATATGTTGACATACCGGCTAAACAGATTCGTTTGCGTCTTACAAACGGCTCGAACGCACGGCGGTATAACTTTGGTTTTGAAGATAACCGCCAGTTCTACCAAATTGCCAGCGACGATGGATTACTCGAATCGCCCGTACCCCGTACCCGCATGACACTTGCCCCAGGGGAACGCGCTGAAATCGTAGTTGACCTTGCCGGAGCGACCAAGCCACTGACGCTCATAAGTGAGGTGCTACATGAGGTGAGTACGAATGTGCTTTGGTTTGTACCCACGATGTTTAGTGCAGCACGGGACGAGAACCAGTTCTTTAAGATATTGGAGCTGCGCCCCCAGGCAACTGCTGCCAAATCCAACCCATTACCACAGAGACTTAATATCATCGAGAAGCTACCGGCTAGTAGCGCCGTAACAACGAGGCAGTTTATCCTTGATTCTGACAGCAAGACGATCAACGGCAAAAAAATGGATAACCTGCGTATTGACGGGATTGCCCGCGCCGGCGAGACGGAAATATGGGAAATCAGCAATCGCTCGGGCGTATATCATCCATTTCACATTCACGGCGTGCAATTCCAAATCATAGATCGCGAGGGCAACCTGCCAGAAGACTATGAGCGCGGTTGGAAAGACACGGTGCTGGTCCCCAGCTTTGAAACGGTGCGCGTCATCATGCGGATGCCGGAATACAGCAATCCGAACTTGCCGTATATGTTCCACTGTCACATTCTTGAGCATGAAGATATGGGCATGATGGGGCAGTTTATGGTAGTTGATAAAAACACAAAAAATGAAGACATCTATGTAAAAAGTAAGCTAACCGAAAGTGGAAATCATGAGATGATGCTTGGTCATTAAGGT
>JAYUSV010000268.1:0-5819 GCA_043755495.1 Synechococcales cyanobacterium | reverse complement strand
AAAAATATTGTGGGACAGCTTAAGTGAGGCAACAAATCTTCGGGTAATGGCCCTTGAGAGTAGGCGGTAAAAGCCAAAAAAACATCAGCAGCCCCTGGATCGGCAGCGGGCTTCATCAAAATATCCACTAGCTCATCGGTAACAGATGCTGGGCGACCATAGGCTTGCAGCAAAATCTTTCTGACGGTTGCTGGTTTAGCGAGCTGGTTAAAAAAGAAATAGCCGATCGATTTGTTCTGCAAAACCTGTTGCAATATTGGTGCCCCAACTCGCTTATACCAAGGCTGAGTGAGCTGCTTGCGTTCATGGAGCAGTCGCAGCGAGCAGTTGAGCAGCGCTAATCCCTGCACTAATTCTGGTTCATCAACAGCAGCTTGCATAGCCACCACACAGCCGATCGAATTAGCAATCAACAGTGCCGATGAACCAATCACTTCCCGACAAAAATCTTGAACTAAGGCGCTCCAAGTCTCGAAGGTGTAATCAATCTCACTGCCAGGAGTAGGCTTAGCTGAAGCTCCGAAACCAATGAGATCGATCGCATAGCAGCGACACTCTGTAGACAAGGCCGGAATATTTTTGCGCCAGTGGCCAACTCCAGCCCCAAAGCCATGAATCAATAGCACCGGGACTCCGGTTGTTCCTTGCTGCCAATAATTTATTGAGTATCCACGCCATTCCCAGGTTTGGTTGGCAATTGTTGGTTGGTCGGCGATCGAAGAATTCATGAAGAGGCAGGAAAAATGCTACCTCTCTAAGGTAAGGAAAATCTGGGAAGTTAACAAATATTTCTAGCTATGTACTGAAATAATGCTTCTACCTTTTTGGGAGATGGCAACAGTACCCATTTTTAACTGAGCATTTCTTCCAATTGATTCTGACTCCACAACCACTGATACAGTCCCGGCTGACCGATAAGTTCAGCATGAGAACCAGTCTGGACAATTTCGCCCTTATCCATCACTAAAATTCGATCGGCCAAAGCAGCCGCCGAAAGCTGGTGAGAAACAAACAGCACGGTTTTGCGTTGGGTGCCCTCCGCCAAGTTCTGCAAAATAGTCGCTGCCGTCTGGTTATCGACGCTAGATAACGCATCATCCAAAATCAAAATCTGTGCATCAATCAACAAAGCTCGGGCGATCGAAGTCCGTTGGCGCTGACCACCAGAAAGGGTGATACCTCTTTCGCCCACAAGGGTTTCATACTGACGAGAAAAGTTCATCACTTCCGGGTGAATTTGGCTCTGTTTTGCCGCTGCTATCACCAAGTTATCGGCAGCTAATGGATCGCCATAGCGAATGTTGTTAGCTACCGTAGTACTAAACAAAAAACTCTCTTGGGGCACAAAAGTGATCGATCGACGTAAACTTTCCAAGGTCAAAGCCGTGACATCGGTATCATCCAGAAACAGCTCACCGGCCTTGACATTCAGCAACCGAGGAATAGTGTTGACCAACGTAGATTTCCCGGCACCGATCGGCCCGACGATCGCAATTCTTTCGCCAGGATTAATCACAAAACTCACGTTGCGCAGCGCTGGTTGCTCTGCCCCCGGATAAGTAAATGATAGGTTTTGGGCAGTGATTTTACCAACCACTTTGCCAGAATCAATGCTGTTGGGACTATCAAAAATCTGGGACTTGGCCGCCATAATTGATTCGACTCGATCGATACTCACTTCACCCCGCTGAAAAGCAGTAATCGTAAAGCCCAGCAATGCCGTAGGGAAAATTAAGTTCTGGGCATAAATGATCATCGTCAAAAAATCACCCACCTGAATTTCCCCACTGGTGATCGCCTTAGTTCCTTGCCACAACAGCACCAGTAAGCTAACTGAGGCCAATCCTTGAATAATCGGAAACACCGTGTTCCGTGACTGGGCTAAGCGCAAGTTAGAGTCAAATACTTTAGCGTTTAATTGAGCAAAAGCCTGTCGCTCGTTTTCTTCTTGGGCATAAATTTTAATCAGGGTAATGCCGCTCATGTCTTCTTGAATCAACTCACTCAAGTCCGACAGTTTTTCTTGCACTTCCACCTGCTCTGCGCGCAATCTACCACTAAATAGCTGTACGGTAATTAGCATGACTGGGTAGATGGCTAGTGCTAGCAAAGTCAACCGCAGGCTAATCGAGAGCATTGCGGGCAGGGTAAACGCATAGGCAAAAATAATATTAAAAATGCTCAGTAGCGAAAAACCCATCAGGCGCATAATATTTTCTACATCGCTGGTCGATCGATTGATCAGATCTCCAACGGTGGTGGTAGAAAAATAGGCGCCATCTAAGTTAGAAACGTGCTCAAAAATTCGCTGCTTTAAATCAGCCTGTACTCGTCGCCCAATCCCAAAAATCAGCAGTCGCGAAATCATCCGCACCATCCAGACAATCGAGGCCAAGCAGATGGTCAATATAGCCAGGTTAACGATGTCGGTGTAATTAAAACCTGTTTTGAGCTGGTTGATGGCATCTTTAATCAGCAGGGGAATCCAGACGCTGAACAAGTTGACAATCAACAATGCTCCAACTCCTTGCCAGACTGTTAGCCGGTAGGGATAGAGGTATTCGATGAGTTTTTTGAGACGTGGATTAGCCATAGTGAAGTCGAAGTGGTCACTCCAGTCTAAAGCAAGTCCATCAAGTGGGGTGGGCAGGTTTTATTTTTTGATGCAAGTTTCCTCGAAGGGATTTCCAGTGTCTGGTTTGGGTACAAACACATCATTGCCATTAACTATTAGCGGTAATTGTAAGGTGTTATCATTGTTGGCAGCTAGTGTTGTTGATTCCGCAATTGGCGCAAATTCGTAATGTTCATGAGCTTTTACACCATTTAATACCATTCCTAATACTCTTTGCTGAGAACGGTTCAGTAAATCTTGAGCATGTTTCAGATCAGCAACTTCTGCTACTTGGGGATGTACCACTAACAATAAGCCGTCAGCCATTTTAGCCAACAATATAGTATCAGCGGCCTGAGTAAGGGCGCTAGAATCTAAAATCACTAAATCGTACAAAGTAAACCATTGAACTATTAGCTCCACCATTGCCGGTGAACTAAACAGCGAAACTGGGTTGGGATGTAAGGTGCCTGCAGGCAACAGCTCCAAATCTGGAGCCACCTCAATTACCGACTCGGCAAACTGGGCATTGTGTTGCAGCACATCACTCAAGCCAACACTATTGTTCACCTGCCAAAATTTATGCTGCTGTGGTTCACGCATATCGGCATCGATCAGCAGTACCCGTTGACCAGTCTGAGCAGCAGCGATCGCCAAATTAGCCGCCACAGTAGTTTTACCTTCTCCACGAATGGCACTAGAAATTACAATGACCTGAGCGGGTGAACTGTCATTCAAAAACTTCAGATTGTTATGCAACATCCGAAATGGTTCACCAGCAGCATTTTGTTTGCGCATCAGTTGCGGCTGGTCTTTGGGAGAAATATTTAGTTGCGGAATACAGCCCAACATTTCGTAGTTAGCAATTTGCTGTACAGTAACGGCATTTTTAAGCCGCTTATCGGCTAAGTCTAATGCATAAGCTACCGCACCACCAGTAAGCAAACCAAGGCCAGCTAACAACCAAGGTGAAAGGGAAAAGGGGATTTCGATCGGCTTACTAGAAACAGTTGTGGGACTGCTTATTGTAGCTGGAGAAAGGATATCACCAGAAGAGTTTTTGAGCTTAGCAGTCAACTGTTCATAGTTGTTGTTGGCATTACGCATATCTTGGCTAAGCAAGCCCATTTTTTCTTCGATCTGGGGAAATTCTTCTAACCGCTTTTGGCCAGAATCGATTACATTATTTAGCGCAGCAATTCTTTTTTCTAAGCTATCTCGTTGAGTTTCATTTTGAATCAACTGAGAAATAGCCTCAGATGAAACTCCAGTTTGCTGCCACTGTACAGCTTTGCCACGAAATAAGGCATTGCCAATCAGATTTTGTTGAGATTCGCGCTGGATGGCGGTGCGCAGCACAGTTTGCTTGCTTTTAAGATCTTGAACAGTAGCCGATTTGTCATTGGAGCGAGCGCGTTCTACAGCTAACTGCTGCTCGATATTTTGTAGGGCAAGCAGCGCTCGATCCATCGAAGGAGAAGTGTTTGCTAAGCTCGATCGAATGGTGGTCATGGTATCTTGACCAAACAGACCTTTGAGCTTTTCAGACAACGCTTGGGCTGTGGTAAGTTGAGACTTGGCTGTGGTGACTTCTCGGCTAAGGTTATTGAGGGCACTAACTAATCTAGCTTTATCGGCGGTCAGATCGGTAATTTTGGCATCGGCCATTAATTTGCGCAGGTTAGCTTCGGCTGTGCGCAGAGCATTAGTAGCTGCTGGGAGCTGCTTTTCTAACTGGCCACGATTGCTTTGGGCTTCCTGGCGGCGCAGGTTTAAATCTTGGTCCAAATAAGATTCCATCAACTTTTGGCCAATTCTGGTGGCCTGTTGTGGATTGGGATCACGGTATTTGACTTCTAAAACGTTGCCAACATTGTTGATGGTAATGCTGTCGGCTACCTGGTTGGCATTCCGATCGCTTTCGGTTTTACTAAGTGCAGCTTTTACCACGGGCAGCGATCGAATAATTTTATTGGGGCTGCTGTTCATGTTCACCCCTTCTCCCACAAAGATACTCTGCTGATCTTTAAAGGTGATTTTACCCTTGGCTTCGTACAGCGGTTTTTGGAAAAAGTTGTAGAAACCACCACATCCCAAAATCGCACTCACTGCGAGAGTCGCTGGTAGCCAGCGGCGTTTTAAGACTTGCCATGGTTCGTGAAAATTCATTTGCAATGGGTTGGGCGGTATTTCAAATAGAGCAGTATATCCCTATCCTAGCAACTGTTATAACTCTATCAGGCAGCCACAGAAATCAGCTAATTTACCGGTAGATAGCTTTTTCACGGAAAACCCAGCCATCGGTGGCTGGGTTTTCCGTGATATTAAGGCTTATTCCTAGACTTATTTCTAGACAGTGCCGCGAATTTCCATTACCACTCCATCACGAAGTAGTATTTCTACATTCATTTTTGCAACTAAATTATCACCTACTGCCACATCGAACATACTTTCAATTTGGCCTTGGATAACTTCTTGATTCAGTTCCAGTGTTTGTACTTCTTGGAGCTGTTGAAGCACGTTATTTTTTTGCTCCAGAAATTCGCTTTTCTTTTGGTTGACTTGCAGTTGAATATTATCAATCTGCTGCATTACCTGAGGACCAGGTGGTTGGAGGCTCTGTTGCTTGATTTCGGCAATTGCCCGCTGCCCCTGCATCTCTAACTGTTGCAGTTGACCATCTACCTCATTGATTTGCCCCTGCAAGCCCTGTTGAATTTCGTCCTTCCAGCGCTGAGTGACGATCGCCCGGACGTTAACCGAGCGCTTGAGAGAGAGTTGACTCATAAAATGTTCTACCGAGATAATTGTAAAATTGGTTGATGCCCTGCCTGACTCAGGAAAACATCTCGTTTATCATATCCTGATAGCGTTCCATCACCACGTGTCGCTTCAGTTTCAAGCTTTGGGTTAAAGTGCCATCTTCGATCGAGAAGGGAGTCTCTAACAATCTAAATACCCCAATTCGATCATCGCTGCGGTATCCGGGACGGTTCTGGACTAGCTTAGTCATTTCAGCACGCAGCAACGGCTCTAAACGAGGATCTTGCAGATTTCCTTCCTGCCAAGGTTGTCCTTGCAGTTTACCCCAATTTACCAAGGCTTCCTGGTTGGGCACAATCAAGGCTCCTAAAGACTTAGCATCTTGTCCCACCAGCATAATTTGATCGATGTAGGGGCTAAATAAGCAGGCATCTTCGATCGA
>JAYUSV010000267.1:0-2036 GCA_043755495.1 Synechococcales cyanobacterium | reverse complement strand
TCTACAGAGGAAATTTACCAGCCTTGATTTCGTGTTGGTGCTGCTAGCCTTGAACGGTCGGTCTGATTTTTATTTTCAGAAAGTCACACGCACCCGTTGTGGAGTTGTTGCAACATTACTCGATCTTGGAATGATCCCCATCAGGACATTGCTCGGAAACTTCAGGTACAGCCAGAATGGTTTTTAGATTATTGCAGACCAAATTATTGCAACGGTTATGGCTGGTTACGATGGACATCGGGGATGGATTAACTACTTGGCGGTCGATCCAGAATATCGTCGGGGGGGGACATGGCCGATCAATGATGATTGAGGCAGAGAAACTACTTCACGATTTTGGTTGCCCAAAAATAAACCTACAAGTTCGTAAAGACAATTTGCAGGCTATGGCCTTCTATGAAAAAATTGGGTTTACTGAGGATGCGGTTGTAAGTTTCGGAAAACGCCTGATTTCTGATGACTAATGGTGACAAAGACTCTTTAAATATAGCAATTTTCTACTAAGACCTGTTTGATAAGCATTACAAGGGGTTACTTTACATCCAATCGATCGCGGCAGTTCTTTAAAATGGTCAAATCTATGTCTACATAAGATTTTCCATCATATTGAAAAGGATTGTCGAGGTCACGGATCAGTAATAGCAAGTAAAATAGCGAAGTAAAAATGAGGCTAGAGACAGTCAGATCTTCGCTAAAATGAGTAACATGAATTAGCAATAAAGAAATACTGGAGCTGCCCAAAAAAAGCCAGAGTAATACATAGATTGGCGGCAGGAAATCGGTGTCTCGGATATTCTGCATTGATAGCTGATCGATCGAATCCTGGCCTGTTCTCCATGCAATCTATTCACCGGAGTTAATCCGGCTCCCGCAATCATCAGAGCAAAGAGCGGATTAAGCTTATCGAGTTCTTGGCTAATTGCTTGAAATTCACCGTCTTGTTGCAACCAATTTAAAATAGATTGGCTAACTTGCTTGAGGGCTTGTTGCAGTGGCTTAGGATCATAGCTAGGATCAGCCGCAGCAATTGTGCGATTAGTGTCAGTGATGGTTTCGAGGCAGTTCACCACCTGCATCGGCAATCCTTCGCTGTTGCGGTAATCGGCGAGGGTGTTGCTCAAAAGAATGGCGATCGCAAAAGTCGCAGCACTCAATAACGAAGCTGTTAAAGAATCAAAATCCCAAATTTCCCAACCCAACCAATGAATAGTTACTTTGGCAGATACAAAAAGTCCAGCAAGTGGTAGTACCTGCAAGAAAATCCCCCACTGAAGTAATTTTGAATAATTGGTTGAGTTAGCTGAAAATGTGGATTTAATAATTGGTTGTAAATTTCCTGACATTCTGAGATACATGAATAAGTGCTAAAAGACTGGCAAATTTTATTGCCTGTATTAGATGAGGACAACTTGCTGCTCTATATTTTGTGGCAGGTACGTAGTGAAAAAGCTCAGGTATTTATACCTGAGCTTTTTCTATCACATTACATCAAAGAGAAAACGAATTTTCTTGGGATGAGCTGCTTACAAAAATTTACTTAACGGTTTGCTCTCAATTTAATATGAGAGCAAACCATTATCTTAGTAGTTACGGTTGTAACCACCGCCGCCACCGCCACGACGATCACCACCGCCGCCGCCTCTGTCTTCACGAGGCTTAGCTTTGTTGACCTTAAGGTCACGACCCATCCATTCTGCTCCGTCTAGAGCAGTAATAGCAGCGTCTTCCTCAGCATCGGTGCTCATTTCCACAAAACCAAAACCGCGCATCCGACCAGTTTCCCGGTCAGTAGGTAGCTGGACGCGTTTGACAGTGCCGTATTCAGCGAATACTGCGCTAAGGTCATCGTCCTTGACCTCATAGGATAGATTGCCTACATAGATTGACATATATTTTCTCCAAAATCAGAATGGTGTATAGAGTGGGATTTCGGAGAGAAGGCTGCCAATGCAGAACGTAAAAAACTCGTCGATACTAGAAACAAACAATTTAACCGATACATACTCTTAACTCGAAAATTATAGCACCCTACTTCT
>JAYUSV010000266.1:0-19689 GCA_043755495.1 Synechococcales cyanobacterium | reverse complement strand
ATTTACCGGCGGAATGATTTCATCCCGTTTAGATGAAGATCCTGGTAACAAAGGTGATAATGGTTATGATATGTCCTACACCAATATTACCCGTGCAGGGATGAGTGGTGGCCCGGTGTTTGATGCGGCTGGTCGGATTGTAGCTATTCATGGTAAGGGCGATCGAGAAGATCAGAACCCGGATGAAGCAGCGGTTGGGATTGTTAGCAGTAGCCAGAAAACCGGATTTAACTTAGGTATTCCGATTCAGACTTTCTTAAATCTTCAACCCCAGGCTCGAAAGTTATTTGGTGCCAAGCTAGACTTGTCAACATTAAACTATCAAGTAGCCGATAACTCGGTTTTGATTGGTACTCGCAACCAAAAATTCGTGAAAAAACTCCGAACTAGAAGCGCCTCGGTGCCCATTACCGATGTGACTAAGGTAAATGAGGAAATTCCTGAGTGACCACTTCAATCATTCCTTAAAGCCAAATTTTTAATATTCTCTAAATACTCCACATAAAAACTCTCAGATTGGCGGTATGGCAAAGGATTCCGTACTTCGTTTATCATGGTGTACAGTTCTGCAAGAGAAATTTATGACCAGAGGGAAAAGCGCACCGATTACAGTGAACCTATTGCGGGAAGGATTAGTAGAATCGGTGCAGTATGCACAGGCTGTAGTGTGCGATCGACGTGGCCGCACCCTCTCAGTAGCTGGCGATTATAGCCATGCCACCTTTATTCGATCGGCTCTCAAGCCATTCCAAGCCCTAGCTGTGACCACTGGTGGCATCTTAGAGAAATATGAATTGGCCGATCGAGACCTCGCCATTATTTGCAGCTCCCACGCCGGTGAAATCATCCACACTCGCCAAGCCTTTAACGTTTTGTGGCGAGCCGAACTAGATGCCGAGCATCTGCAATGCCCCGCGCCAGAGGGTAAAAAAAGCGCACTAGAACACAATTGCTCTGGTAAACACGCCGGGATGTTAGCCGTCTGCTGTGCCCATGGGTGGCCAGTAGAAAACTACTTAGAGCGTCAGCATCCAGTGCAGCGGCTAATTCTGCAGCAGCTATCTGATCTATTGAAAATGCCTGCTGACGAATTTATTTGCACCCATGATGACTGCGGCGCACCAACATACTTGATGCAGTTAGATCAAATGGCCACGCTGTATGCCCACTTGGCTTCTGGAGAAAGTTTAGGATTGGAACGAATTGTTCGATCGATGGTGCATCACCCCGAACTAATTGGTGGCGAAGGTCGATTTGATACTGAGCTAATGAAGCTAACTCAAGGCGAACTGGTCAGCAAATCGGGCGCTGAAGGTATTCAGTGCATCGGAAAGGTGGGCGAAGGCATGGGTTTGGCAATTAAGGCCAATGATGGTAGTTCTCGCAGTAAATATGCCACGGCGTTGCACTTGCTGCAACAAATGGGTTGGATCAGTCCAGCGGTGGTCGAAACAATGGCTACCAAATTTATCAACGTCGGCGAATATACCCGCTTAGATGTCATCGGTGAGCTGGTAATGGATTAGCAATCACGAAAAAACCAGGGATGAATTCTCTGCAATCAACCAGTTGGGTGAGCGGAGTCGAATCCCAACGATCAGCGCAGTCTGGAGATCCCTCCCGGACTTCGTTTGATCAGTCTTCGACTTCGCTCAGACTTCGGATTTCTGAGAACTTCAGATTTTTGATTACGCAGCTAAGTTAGCTGCGGCAAAATCCCAGTTCACCAAGCTTTCTAAGTAGGTGGTGATGAAGTCAGGACGACGATTTTGGAAATCGATGTAATAGGCGTGCTCCCAAACATCCAAAGTCAACAAAGGAGTTTGACCATGGGCGATCGGGTTCTCGGCATTGCCCGACTTAGTGATTTTTAAGCCATCGCCATCTTTGATCAACCAAGCCCAACCACTACCAAACTGAGTAGTAGCAGCGGCCTTAAACTCCTCTTTAAACTTGTCGAGGCTACCAAAAGAAGCATCGATCTTTGCAGCTAAATCTCCGGTAGGAGCGCCGCCGCCATTAGGCTTCATCGACTTCCAGAAAAAAGTGTGGTTCCAAACTTGAGCGGCATTGTTAAAAATACCGGCCTTGCTGGCATCACCAAAAGTTGCCTTGATAATTTCTTCCAAAGACATAGTTGCCATTGGAGTGTCTTTAGTTAGATTGTTGAGGTTAGTAACATAGGCAGCATGGTGCTTGCCGTAATGAAATTCAAAAGTTTTGGCCGTCATGTGCGGTTCCAAAGCTGTGACTTCGTAGGGTAATGCTGGTTGTTCGAAAGCCATTGGTTCCAATCCTTTTGTGTAAAGCTGCGATCCGCTGTTTGTAACTTCGGCGATCGAAGGCCAGACTGCAATGTGTTCTAAACACGTTTCAGCCTGAAAACAGACTTTCGCATTCTAGCCGAAAAAGATTAAGGAAATCAAAGCTATCACTAATCTCACACCTGTTTTTTGCTAAAGTTGGGCAATTCTAGCGTAGTATTTGGCCGGGTTTTCATCTCAGCAGCAGCCTCTACCGCTGGCGTTGGCCAACTTGAACGGATTGGCTCCATTTCAAACTCCAACGCACCAGAAATTGGACTGTCATCTAGAGTGTCTTCGGCAATTTGTACCCGCTGAATATCCGAAACAGGTACAGTCTCGGCAGCAGGCTGACTTTTAAGGCGGCGATACAGCTCTTGTGCCACGGCCTCAGTTTTGTATAACTTCTGGGCTTGCTCGGTATGATTCTGGCGCAACTGCGCATTTTCGTTATCTAGTTCACCCACAATTGTCTGGGCAATTTCTAGTTTTTGTGACAGGGTTTCTACCAAAACCTGCTGACGCTGACCAATTTGATGGGAGTTTTCGAGCTGCTCAAACATGGCCGCCACTCGATCGCGGGCGGCCTGTAACTCATCATCTTGCTGAACAATTTTGATGCCCTGTGCCCGACTACGCTCTTGGTGGTTGATCACTTCTTGCTTGGCAGCAACTAAATTTACTTCTAGGGCTTCGATTTGGTCTAGTAACTTGCGATTGGTCAAACGGAGATTTTTCACCACCGTCAACCAATCAGTGGATTCTCCTTGGGGTGAAGCAGTGGTGTAAACAGTCTCTACATCAACTGCTGAAGGGTTAAATGGAGACTGAGAGGAAACATCGCTCATGGCAATTATCAAGGTAGATAAAAATAATTCTGGTTGACAAGAAAACTTATGTGGAGAGTAGCCAAACTTAGTAATCCATCATAGATGACTTTGCAAAAATTTCATGATTTGTTATTCAACGCAGCAGCCAAAAGCTCTTTGTGAATCCTCGTCTTGGTTTGCAGCTCTATGAGGTGTTTTTTTACCAGAGGCTGTCCCTGCTGAAACTGTTGGAGCCAAGCCTTGAAGACCTGATCTTTATCTGGAGGAATAGCGGAAACTTGCCAACCAGGTATCACCAAATCTTCCATAAGCTGGTCAATTTTGGGATCATAACTGAGCGCAAAACAGCGACAGCCCTCGGCAGCAGCCATAATCAAACTGTGATAGCGCATCCCGATCGCCAGATGCACTCCCTGGAAAGCCCCTTTGAGCTGGCGCGGATCAGACAAAGCAATAATTTGACTATGTTCCGAAATTTGGGCTTGTACTTGGTTAGCGATCAATAAATCACTGGGCTGGAAGGGCATGATCATCACCCAGCTATTAGTAGCTTTTTGCAGCTCAATGAGTGCTTGGGTCGTTACTTGTAATCGATCGGGAGTCAAGTCGGGATGCTCCCGTAGGGTGATAGCAATCCGAGGAGTCGGTAAATCAGCCAGTTCTGGTAAGGCTACTGCCGCCAAATTCCACACCGGGTCAGGAGCCATCACGCAAGAAATTGACCAGTCTTGCAAAATAAAAGCCGAAGCTTTGTCCCGGACACTCAGAGCATTACAACTGCCAAAAGCCCGTTTGGCTACCCACTTAGTAAGCTGCTGATTGAGCGGGCCTATGCCTTGACCCAAAGCGATTACCTGTAAACCCAACTGTTTGGCCAAACCCACCAAGCCCGCGTAATACAATGCACTCTGGACACTGGTGGCATCTTGAATCAGGCTACCACCACCCAAAATTAGTGCCTGAGAGTTGCGCAGTGCCTGCAAAACCCCCAAACTTTTGCGATTGACTGCGGCCACTCCATAGCGGGCGGTAGTCTCTTGGGGATTGGCCGATAGCACCAGCGGTTTTACATTGGGCGGTAATATCTCTAACATAGAAGCTAATAAAGCTTCATCACCGCCATTACCTGCGCCATAATAGCCACAGAGCACCACTTGAGTATCTGTCATGTTTCTAGATCTGGTTGCTGGAAAATTGGGGAATCTGCGACCATTCTACGGTCTGATGGTGCGAAGATAATGGCCAAACATACTTTACCTGTACAAAAATTTCAGATGCATAGTCTCTCACTACCCACTTGGGTAATTCATGTTTCCAGTGTAGTGGAATGGATTACGGCGATCGGCCTCATTTGGGCCTATGGCGAACAGACCGATCGAAATCACTGGAAAAGTTTGAGCTGGGGAATGATTCCAGCTCTAGTTAGCGCGATGTGTGCCTGTGTTTGGCATTTTTTTGATAACTCCCCCAGCTTAGAGTGGTTAGTGATCTTGCAAGCCGCCACGACTTTTGTTGGTAATAGCACCATGGCTTTAGCCGGTTGGTGGATTTGGCGACAGAGCCAACAGGAGCCAGTAGCATGAACAAAGAATCACTGTTTGGGGCTTCACTTTTCCCCTATCTGGCTTTTTTATGGTTTCTCACTAAATCTGGCCAAACACCTAAGTTGGCTCTCATTGGGTTTTATATGACTCTAGTGTTTGTGGCTGTGACCATTCCGGCAGGCTTGTATGCAGAATTGGTTTTAAAGCAAAGTCTGGCCAATGTAGATTGGCTGCATGGCGGAGCTGAATCTTTTCTGACGATCGCCAATGTGCTGGTGGTATTGGGTTTTAGTCGCCCCCGCCAAATTCCGGCAGACCCCACTGGTGAAAGTGTAAAAATCCAGACCTTTTCACCCAAAGACAGCTAGCCATACTACAAAATGAATAATTCTGAAGCAGGTTATCTATTAAATTAATTTATTTACTGATCACTAGTAATTGCGGTATGGTTATTTGAGTAAGAAATGTCACATTACTCGGTATCTATAACAATGGCTTCTAGAACCTCTCGTTTTTTTGCTAAATTGTTTGACTGTGCTATTTTGGCCGCAATACTAATGCCCAGCATTTTGCTCAATGGCACTGCTGATAAATTTTTTGGCGATGGTCCACTGTTCCAAGTCTCAGCGGCGATATTTTTCTTGTACCTTTTCTTTGAAGATGCTCTGGGTGGCCAGAGTATTGGTAAACGGGTGATGCGGATTGCGGTAGTAGGGTCAGCATCTCGCCGACCTTGCAATCTTTTCCAGTCCCTCATCCGCAATCTGTCGATCGTGGTGTTTAGTATTTTCGATATTCTAATGATTGCAGGCAACAAAAAACTACGCTTAGGCGATCGAATAGCTGGCACGGTAGTAGTAGTGGAGGAGAATTTTTATCATTGGTAGGTATATTTAACAGAATTTGCCTTGTGAATAAGGATTAACAAAATCTAGTTGATTTAATAGCCGCCCTTCGCCGATGATTGATTCATAGGCGTTAAAAAGAGGTTTTTGTGAAACGAGTTTTAAGCATCATTCTGGGTGGTGGCGCAGGTACTCGACTGTACCCCCTGACTAAACTCAGAGCTAAACCGGCAGTACCACTAGCTGGTAAGTATCGGCTGATCGATATTCCGGTAAGCAACTGTATAAATTCGGAGATATTTCAGCTCTATGTGTTGACTCAATTCAACTCCGCCTCGCTGAACCGCCACCTGACTGCCGCTTACAATTTTAGTGGCTTTACCAAAGGCTTTGTCGAAGTACTCGCAGCCCAGCAGACTCCCGAAAACCCCAACTGGTTTCAAGGTACCGCTGATGCAGTGCGCCAGTATTTATGGATGTTTGCCGATGCTGATGTAGATGAATTCTTAATTTTATCTGGCGACCACCTCTACCGGATGGATTACCGGCTATTTGTAGAGCGCCACCGCCAAACCAATGCTGATATCACCATCTCGGTTGTGCCGATGGACGAAAAACGGGCTTCCGATTTTGGTCTGATGAAAATTGATGACAAGGGTCGAATTATAGATTTTAGTGAGAAGCCTAAAGGCGATGAATTAAAGGCCATGCGCGTAGACACCCAATCTTTGGGTCTTACTGCTGAACAAGCAGCCGAGCAACCTTATATTGCTTCAATGGGTATCTATGTCTTCAAAAAACAGGTGTTGATTGACCTGTTAAAGGAATCTTTGACTCAAACCGACTTCGGCAAAGAAATTATTCCCGGAGCTGCTGGTAAATATAATCTGCAAGCATTCTTGTTTGATGGATACTGGGAAGATATCGGGACGATCGAATCCTTCTATGATGCCAACTTGGCTCTGACTCAGCAGCCCTTGCCTCCATTTAGTTTCTATGACGAAAATGCGCCGATCTACACTCGATCAAGATATTTGCCGCCCACCAAAATGTTTGATGCCCAAATCACCGAATCGATGATCAGCGAAGGCTGTATTTTGAAAAACTGTCGAGTCCACCACTCGGTGTTAGGTGTCCGGTCTAGAATTGGTGCTAACTGTACGATCGAAGATGCCCTGATTATGGGTGCTGATATGTACGAACCATTTGGTGAACGGGTCAACAAAGCTGAGCGTGGCGAAGTTTCCTTAGGCATCGGCGCAGGCAGCACTGTCCGCAGAGCAATCATCGACAAAAATGCCCGCATTGGCACCAATGTCCAAATTGTGAATAAAGACAACGTCCAAGAAGCTCAACGGGAAGAAGAAGGCTTCTATATCCGCAGCGGCATCGTTGTAGTCCTCAAAAACGCCACGATCGCTAACGATACCATTATCTAAAGTTGGACAGTAATTTAGAAGTGAATTACTGTCTTGATGATAATTCACGGCCTCTCGCTAAAAAGGGAGGCTGGCGGTGATAAAGCCATGCAGAAACAGATCGCTGACCTTGCACTTATTACCCAGCAGCAATTTACCTGATTCAAGCGCCCTATCACTATGCTTACTACCTCTGCCTTGCCAGTCAAAGAGAGCTTCACCAAGCCCATAATTATCCGCATGGAAGAAGTCTGCAAAAGTTATGGCATGGCCGATACCCTGGTCAAAGCCCTGGATATGGTAAATCTGACGATCGAAGAAGGTGAATACTGCGCGATTATGGGACCATCTGGATCCGGCAAATCTTCCGCGATGAACATCATTGGCTGCCTCGATCGACCCACCAGCGGCAGATATTATCTAGATAAACTAGATGTCTCCACCCTGCCCGACGACAACCTCGCCCAAATGCGTAATCGCAAACTGGGCTTTGTCTTCCAGCAATTTCATTTGCTGCAACAGTCCACTGCCTTAGAGAACGTGATGCTGCCGCTGATCTATGCTGGAGTCCCGGCTAAAGAACGCCAAGAACGCGCCGCCGAGGCTCTCGAACAGGTGGGATTAACCAACCGCCGCAACAACCGCCCCAACCAGTTATCTGGTGGACAACAGCAGCGGGTAGCTATTGCCCGAGCGATCGTCGGTAAGCCAGTGTTATTATTAGCCGATGAACCGACCGGAGCCTTGGATTCCAAAACCACCCAAGAAGTAATGAACATTTTCACCGAGCTAAACGACAGCGGCATCACGATCGTCATGGTCACACACGAACCCGAGGTAGCCCGCCAAACTCGTCGCATTGTCTGGTTTCGAGATGGCCAAGTCATCCACAACAACCTCACTCCCGAAGAAATGAACAAAGTCGCCTTGGGGTAGAAGTCCGACTTTTAAAAAAGTCGGACTTCTACTTGAGGTCTGCGATCGCTCCAAGCAATTTAATAACTATCAATGGAACCACTATGAAAGCCGATCGATAATGGCCTGAATAATCATGGAATCGTCAGCATCTAGGTCTTCCCATAATGCTTCGATCGCTCTCTCTCCGGCCAAAATGCGCCGAATGGCGATGACTAGTTGCTCCCAGCCATTTTCGCTGCGTTTAGTTAATAATGGCTCCATCTGTTCTGCTGTGGTCTGATCGGCTATGGCGGCGACTACGGCAGCAATCAATGGTTCATGTTGTTGTAGTTCGTATTGAGTACCAGCGAAAGCGGCTTTGGCTGATCGAGCTTGTTGGCGATATGTTTGGGCTGTCTGGTTTTCACCTTGAGCTGTGGCAATTTTAGCCAAAAGATTGTAGGTATTCCAAATTTCCGCTGCTGCTGGATCAAGGGTTTGATCGATCGCTAATGCTTCTTGGGCTAGTTTTTGGGCTTCTGGTAAGCGGTGTGGTTGATTGGTTAACAAATTAGCTAGGTTGTGTAGTCTTTTTGATTCACCTAATCGATCTCCCACAGTCCGAGCGATATGTAATGCTTTGAAATACCAATTTTCAGCATCGGTCAGCTTATTTATTTTTTCGCTCAAAATCGCTAACTGACCATAGGTACTAGCAGCTCCGCTTAAATTACCTTGTTGTTCCCCGATGCTGGCTGATTCACGGTATGCTCGATCGGCTGCTGCCCATTGCTTGCTTTCTTGATATACTCTCCCTAATTGGTGCCAAGCAACGGCTTCCATTTGTGGCTCTTGGAGTTGCTGGAAAGTTTGCAGGGCTGATTGATATTTTTGCGCCGCAGTGGCTAGGTCGTTTTGCAACATTGCCAAGGTGCCTAATTGTCCTTCGGCCACCGCTGCCCCACGTTGATCGCCAAGTTCTTGATCGATCATCAATGAATTTTCATAAGCCTGTTGGGCTGCGGCATATTGCCCCATATCTATCAACACATTGCCTAGATTGGCTTGGAGCGTTCCACATTGTCTTTTGACCTGATCGCTTTGCTCTAATTGCTCAGATAAACTGATGCCGGTTTGCAAGCCTTGCAACGCCTTGATCAATTCACCTTGATTTCTGAGACATTGACTCAAATCAATTAGAGTGTTGACTCGATCAAAGCTTAGTTCTGTCCCTAATCTCTCCAAAATCTCAGCAAATATTTCAGCCGCTGCTGTATATTGGCCAGTACCATATAATTGCTTGCCTTGATTAGAGCGAACTAAATACCAGCTTGGAGAACCGACTTCACCAATTAGTTTCTCAAGGCTTTCTGTCAACAAGGCACGCTCTTCTCGTAGCCCAAAAATAGCCAGAAACTTATTTACTCGATCGACAAAATCCACTGTGCCCTTGTATTTATCTGCTATTGCGTTTTTGACTGCCCAGAGTAGATTGGGTGATTCTTTTCTGGCAATTGCTCTGATTTCACTAGGGTTTTGGTTATCAGCATTGTCTAAATAAATTGACAGCGCATGATACTGCTGATAATGTTTTATTCTCATTTCTGACTTCGTAGCCGATGATAGTCGTTCCCATAGCAAAGGCGCTAGATTTGGATGAAACTGTATAAATGGCAACTGAATATTATCTACTTGATTAACCTGCGTCAATCCTAGTTGCCCTAACTCTGACCGTATTTTATTCCACTGAGCTACTGTAAAATCGGTAATTTTCAAGATCTGTTGTTCAAAAGCTCCACCTTGGAATACGGCTAACTTTGGTAACACTGCTAATAAATCTGGAGATAAGCGCTGTAACGACAAATTCAAAGAAGCTACCAAACTTCCCTGGCTATCCTGCAATATTTCCTGTAAACTCCTCGTCAAATCCGTAATCTGGCCGTCCTTCAATTGAAAAGCCACTAATCGAATCGACAACGGATGAAAATCCACGAGCTTAAGCAACTCAATCAAATCATCGCGCCCCGGCAAATCACACGTTGGCTTGGGCGGCAATTCCATCAGTCCGTGAAAATAGTTAATCGCATCCTCTGGATACTCCTCACTTCCCAAACCCTTCAACAACAAATATTCATTCCGCCTGATCGGATAATCAGGATGGTTTAATTGCTTATCCCGAGTCGTCAACAACAACCGCGTTTCCCCAACTTCCGACCAGCCACTAGCCACCGTCAACAAGTCCTGCAAAGCCTCTGGCTGCAAACTATCCAAATTATCTAAAATCATCAGAGTTCGCTGCATCTGCAAACCCAACTTCACAGCATCTGCATCAACAAAACTCTGCCCCAGTACCACCGATAACTCCGCCACCGCCCAATCCACTGGCTCCACCCCCTGAAAAGACGCATAATCCACAAAACACACCACATCAAACATCCCTGTTTGATACAGCCACCGCCCAGCCTCTAAAGCTAAATAGGTTTTACCCTGACCCCCAAACCCAGAAATAGTGAACCTTCGCCACCCCTTCGCAAACAATCTTTCAATCTCCCACAACTCGCGACTACGTCCAAAAAAACCCTCCTTGGCTACTTCTGAAAATCTTGACCAAGGAACTTCAGCCTTCATTGTTGGAGGCTCTGCAATTTCAGGTTTATTTAATAGCTGTACATCATTCCCTGCCTGATAAAAGGCTGGCAAAAACCAGTCTGATAAATTCAAAGTAATTTGCTCACGCCCCCGCCAGCGTAGTCCTCGCCCTTGTCTTTGCTCTAAGTCTTGGCGAGCGATCGCTAAAGCCGTCCCCATCAATGTACCTTTAGATAACTCCCCATAAAATTTGCCAAATAATTGCTCTGCAGTAGTCGTTAGCACCGCATAAGTCATGGCTAAAACAGCGGGAATTCCTTGATAAGTTAGCATTGCGGCAGCACACCCCAAAGCATCTTCTCCAGTGACTGTTCCCGAGTCACAAGCCGATAATACTATTAAGCTTATTTTTTGTTGATGGAATACCGCACCTAAGACCTGAGCAGAAATAGGATCTTTCATGCTATTTTTATGTTCAAATAACAAATAGCTAGTTTGTAATTTGGGATTTGACTGAGCTAAAACAGCCCCATTTTTGGCTGTTACTGGTAGCTGATGATGTACCGTAGAGAACGAATTATGTATAGCTTTCAAAACGTGATGATTTTGACTTTCTGGTAGTTTGCCTAAAAATCCATGTCCATCAAAATGAACAATGTCGATCGCTGGTAAGTCTGAATTGTTTAAGCGCTCTACTAACTTAGAGAGAGTTGCGGGACGCAGAAACTCTATTACAATTCGACCTGGTGCGTAATGCTCTACAGCCCGTAAAATCGCCTGACTCTCAGCTCTTGGATCAATAAATCCTGTGTCATTAGGGCGACTAACAATCATCAATAGTCGTAATTGTTCTTTTGGTTCAATAACAACTGGTATTTGCCCACCCTCTCCAATAAACTGTCTACGCAAAGAAATTTGAGGCATCTGATGCAGCAAAAATTCTCCATTGGGATCACACAACAATTCCCAAGGTAATCGCACAATCTCTGGTTGACTAGCGGCGATCGACACATATCTTTCCTCATCTATAGAGTCTTGGAAGGCATTAAATAACCTTGCTGCCTCTAGATCTTTAAATACTGCATTAAATAAAAGTTGTCCCCATACTTGCAACTTAGCTACTACTCGATCGGCTCTACTATCATCTACATCAGCAGCATATTGATTGGGATATATTTCTAAATACCACTGTATATCTTGCCAATCTGCTGTGGTCAGTGGCGCAGCAAAGGGTATCGCTGCCGTTGTTTGATTGTTTAGGGAAACAGTAACGTGGTCGATGGTAGGAAAACTTAAATTTAGTTCTAGACTCATTTTGTTTTCACCGACTATGTTTTAGGGTTGGTGATCTTTGAGAGAATCGTGATAACGTTTATTCAAAGTACTGAGATTCAGACTTGGCGAATTTTTTCACTTGCCCATCAGTAATTTCGATATCATATTGGGTAACAACTTGAGCATTGTTGTCTTTGCTCGTTTCAGTAATGGCTAAGGTGTATTTCACATTACTCGATCGAACACCCAGTTTCATAAAACACAATTCGTCATCAATCACTACTTCAGGAAGATCTTTACTGCTGTCACTTGGGGTGATTTCTAGCATTTCAATGTAGTCCTGCTGAGATTGATATATTAGGGTATCAGTGTCTGATTTTTGGTTGTTAGCTGACATTTTATTGCGAATCAAAGAGAAGAAGAGAGCACCGATCGCACCCAAGGCTCCTTTGGCCATTGACTCCACGACAAATTTAATGATTACTTCGGTGGAACCATTGCGACAAGTAATGCTGGTGGGTTTTAGTCCTTGGCGGTGCAGCAATGTCTGTAATTCTTCCTGGATTAATTTTGTTTCTGCCTCAGTTGATGATTCACTCATCAAGATTTTAATCATAACTTCTGTATTCATTTGGGCAAGACCAGCTACTTTGATTGGTGATGATTTACAGTGAAGCTACATCTAAAATCGATGAGGTCGATTCTCTTGCCGAGACACTTCGTGAACGGCTGTGGCTTTTGTGGCCGATTTACAGATGCTCAATGAGCTATCTAGATCAGCTTATTCATTATCGCACAGAGCAGATGAGGCTGCACATCCAGCTCTGGATAACAATTTTTGGGTTTGGGGCAAGATTTCGATTGGTGTTTAGAGCTGGTCGTTTGAGTCGATCGATTACTGGCTGTAAAACTCGATCGGGCACAGCATCAATGAAATCTATGGCAGAAGTCCGACTTTCTCAAAAAGTCGGACTTCTGATCGAGGTCTGCGATCGCTCCAAACAATTCAGTAACTATCAATGGAACCACTATGAAAGCCGATCGATAATGGCCTGAATAATCATGGATTCGTCAGCATTTAAGTTCCCCCATAGTGCTTTGATCGATCTCTCCCCAGCTAAAATGCACCGAATGGCGACGACTAACTGGGTTTTACTATTCTTAGTTAATTGTGGCTCTAACTGTTCTGCTGCAGCATGATCGGATACGGCAGCGACTACAGCAACAATTAATGGTTCATGTTGTTGTAGTTCATATTGAGTACCAGCAAAAGCTTCTTTGGCTGATCGAGCTAGCTGACGATATTCGTTCGATTGCTTAACATCACCTTGCAAAGTCGAGATTCTTGCCAGTACATTATAGACTGTCCAGATTACTGCTGCTTCTGGATCAAGATTTTCTTTGACATGTAATGCTTGCAAAGCGAATTTCAATGCTTCCGGTAAACGATCCGGCTGATTAACGAGTAAATTTGCTAGATTGCACAATGTCTTAGATTTTCCAACTTTATCATCAATCAATTCATCCGCTTGCAAGGTTTTCAGATACCAATTTTCTGCTTCGTTTAGATAATTCATTCTCCAGTTCAAAGTAGCTAAATGATTATATGCCTCTACAGCTCTCTTTGTATTGCCAGATCTCTCACTAATTTTTGCAGATTCTCGACAAAACATTTCAGCTTCTTCCATTCTTTGATTTTCCTCACACAAAATACCTAAATGATTTAAGACCATTGCTTCTGAGTCTGGCTCTTGTATTTGATGAAAATCTTCTAGAACTTTCAGATATCCAGAAAAAGCTTTTCTTATACACCCCTGTCTTTGATATAAGACACATATTTGAAATTCTACTATTGATAACTGTCTTAAGTTACCAGCTATTTGATTGCTAATGAGCGCATTTTTGTATGACTCTTCTGCCAATGAAAAATAGCCCTGATCCATTAATATATCTCCTTGTATATGCTGAACCATTCCTTTTCTTCCTTGAATCTCAGCATTTGTCACTTCATTATTTTGCTCTAATACCTCACATGATCTTAATGCAATTTCTGAATAGTTATAAGCATTCGATAGATGGCCAGTAATTCTCAAGCAATCTGCTAAAGTAATTAAAATTGTTATTCTGATATAGCTAGGTTGCTCATCTGTGTTGTTCAGGATTGTTGTATATATTTCAATCGCATCAGAATATTTTCCGCTATGCTTTAGCTGTTCTGCTTGAGTGTATTTCAACATAGCCCAATCTAACGATTTATCCTCTGGGTTAAGTTTATTTGATTGATCAATTAAGAGCGAGTATTCTTTCTTCAGCCCTAAAGCTAACATAAATTTACTTACGAAATCAAGAAAAGATATTTTGTAGATAGTCTTCTCCTTGAATGAGATATTTAAAGCGAACAAGATATTGGGCATGTTTCTTACAAATAGATTTCTAGCTAAATTTGGATTTCGATCATCTAAGAAATATAATTCTTTTACTATAGAATAGTGAGAGAGGCAATGCTTTTTTATTAGATCTTCCTGATCTTTAGTAGATAGCTGATTAAATGCAAATGGAGATAAAGTTGGATGAAATTTCAAAAATTCACTTTGAGCTTCTATTTGTACCAGTCCATTTCGTACCAGTGCTAACTTTAACTGATTCCACTGCTCAGCCTCCATCTCAGTGATGTGCAAAATTGCACCCTCCAAAGCTCCACCTTGGAACACCCCCAACTTCGGCAACAATTTTAATAGCTCTGAATCCAATCGCTGTAAGGACAAATTTAAAGAAGCCACCAAACTTCCCTGCCCGTCTGCCAACAACAACTCCAAACTCCTCGCCAAATCCCCAATCCGACGCTCCTTCAACTGCAAAGCCACCAGCCGAATCGACAACGGATGAAAATCCACCAGCTTAAACAGCTCCAACAAAGCAGCCCGCCCCGGCAAATCCCACAGCGGCAGCGGCGGCAACTTCATCAAACCCTGAAAATAGTCCAAAGCATCCTCCTCACCCAAACCCGTCAGCCTCAGTAACTGATGCTTAACACTATTAGCCGCCGGATAATCTCCATGACTAATCCCCCCATCCCGCGTCGTCAACAACAACCGCGACTCCCCCGCCTCCGACCAACCCTTCGCCACATTCAACAACTCCCCCAACGCCTCCGCTGCCAAACTCTCCAAATTATCCAAAATCACCAAAGTCCGCCGCTGCCGCAACACCCCAGTCACCGCCACCCCATCCAACAAACTCTGCTCCAGCGCCACCCCCAACATCGACACCGCATAACCCACCGCATCCACCCCCTGAAACGCCGCATAATCCACAAAACACACCACCTCAAACATCCCCGTCTGCACCAACCAGCGCCCCGCCTCCGCCGCCAAATAAGTCTTCCCCTGCCCCCCAAAACCCGCAACAGTCAACCGCCGCGCCCCCCGCACAAACGCCCGCTCAATAAACCACAGCTCCCGACTACGCCCAAAAAAGCCCTCCTCTTGCAAATTAGGCAATTGCTTTAACCCCGGCACATCAGCAATAACCGCAGTACCCCCCTTCTTTGCCGGTTTCAGCAACTTAATATCACCCCCTGCCTGATACCAAGCCGGTAAAAACCAATCCGCTAGCTTCAGATCTATCTGCTCAGTGCCCCGCCAGCGCTTACCCCGCTTTTGCTCAAAATACAAATCTTGCCGCGCACTGGCCAAAGCCACCCCCAAACTATTACCCCCAGCCAAATCCCCATAAAACTTACCAAACAACTGCTCCGTGGTCTTCACTAGCACCGAATAAGTCATCGCCAACACCGCCGGAATACCGCTATTCGTCAGCCTCGCCGCCAAACAACCCAAAGCGTCATCACCCACCATCGCCGACTGACAAGCCGACAGCACCACCAAACTAATTTTTTGGCGATGAAACACCTCCCCCAAAATCTGAGCATCAACTAATTCCCGCCTCCCATCTGCGTCCTCAAACAACAAACAGCCCATATTCTCAGAGCTACCCTTAGTCAAACCATCATGCTTCCCAGCCCCAGCCTCGCTATTGACCGCAAACACACCATGACCATCAAAATGCAGAATATCGATCGCAGGCAGCTCATCCAACCTCTCCCGCAAACTCTTCAAAGTCGCCGGACGCAAAAACTCCACCACAATCCGCCCCGGCGCTGATCCTTTGATCGCCTTCAACACCGCCTGCCCCTCCGCCCTCGGATCAATAAACCCCGCCCCCTGCGGACGACTCACCACCATCAACAACCGCAAAGTATCCTTGGGCTTGACTACAATCGGCAATCGACCACCCCCAGCCCCCGCGAACTGTCGCCGCATCGCAATCCTCGGATTCTCATGCAGTAAAAAAGTCCCGTTAGCATCGCACAACAACTCCCAAGGCAACCGCAAAATCTCCGGTCGGCTGGCAGCGATTGAAATCTGTCTGCCCTCACCCTCCGCATCCTGAAAAGCACTGAACATCCGGGCAGCCGATCGATCCCCAAACACCGCCGTAAACAAACCCTGCCCCCACTCCGACAACTTAGCAGCAACCCGATTAGCTCGATCGTCATCCACATCAGCAGCATATTGAGTCGCATAGACCTCCAAGTACCACCGCATATCTTCCCAGTCTTTCTTGGTCAAGGTTGAAGTAAAGGGCAGTTCAGCAGTGGTTTGATTGTTATAGGCGATCGTGAATTTATCAATACCAACAAAACTTACAGTCAATTCCTGAGCCATTTTTTCCTCTGAAAATTTATGATGTGCGATCAATGACAACATTGAAGACCCTCACCCCCAACCCCTCTCCCGCCTTGGGAGAGGGGAGCCGGAGTAGTATTCCCAAAAGATCCGTACTAGTAACCAGCGTTGTCGCGCAGTTGCGGGAGTTAACATGACTTGGCCTGATCAATTAAGACAACGCGGCAACTCAGCAAGATCAACCCTCACGCAGGGGGTGTGGGGGAGGCGTTTCGTCACCCACAGCGGGGGCGTGGGGGGAAGCCCCCCACCTCAGGGGTTTTCCCAAACTTGAAAATGCTGCTTAACATCTCAACCCGTCTCCCCAAAAATCCCCATTAATCCACCCCTCCATAATCCTCACAAAACGCCTTCAACCCAATATGCGCAATCACCACGATCACGGCCACCACCAAAGGAGAAACCATATTTCCCGAAAAACCCATCGCTATCAATACACTACCCAGACGCTCCAAAGCCTCCTTATTTTCCAAATCGCCCCACTTTTTCCATTGCTTATACAACATCCCACTCTCATCACAAATATCCGCCCTCGCCGCTCGGCCAAACTTAGCCATAAAACTATCCATTGGTTCCTTGGTCAAACTCTCGATCGTCTCTTGCTGCCTCACCAAAGCCCCTGTCGCTTCTAACTCATCCCCGCGCACAACTGCGCCTTTAAATTCACGAAGTTCTTGTAACTGCCGATCGATCTCCACCGACAACGTTTCCAACTCTGCCTCAGAAAAAACTGCACTCATGTATTTCACCAGAAAAATCTAAAACCATTCTAGCAAAAAACTTTTTGAAATTTGAGGCACATAGAAATCAAGCACTCTTGTACTATGTGCGAATTTTGATTACAATGTTGTCTACAATAACATCGAAGTCCATATTTCCAAATTGTATGCAGGCACCTACTATGATTGACTGCCTCAATGCCTCTCGCTACTTCATTATGAGAGCTTATAAAGATCGACTAGAAGCCGGAATGACCAACATGAAGGTACAAAAGCTTCTTTATTACTCTCAAAGCTTGCACTTAGCGCTATATGACGAACCATTATTTGCCGAAGAAATTCAAGCTTGGCGATATGGTCCGGTGTGTCCCCCTGCCTATAGGTTTTACAGCGAATTTGAGGCCAATCAACTACCTGTACCTGAACAAGAATCTTTAGCAGACATCCCATCCGAGAAACAAGAACTGCTCGAAGAAGTATGGGAGTTCTTTGGCGGCTATCATGCCTTTGGGTTGAGTGAAATGACTCATTTAGAGTTCCCTTGGCAAAATGCCCGGAAAAACCTGCTATCTGATGCCCGATCGACAGAGCAAATTCGCCATGAAGATCTGAAAAAACTTGGTTATCAAAAACTTGACTTTATAGAGCGCGAAAATCCTTTGTATCAGCCAATGATGGCTGAAATAGTAAAAGATAGCTTAGCCGTAGAATCACCCAATCGAATAGGAAAAGGAGAAGTGCGTGACTGGCTCAACTCTCTTCTTGATTGAAAGATCTGAAAACTTCGATCGATCCTTTAAAAAATTGGCCAAAGTTCATGGTGAAAAACTGGTCATTCTGATTACCCAAATTTTGGAAGACTTGATTGAAAACCCATATCCGCTCAAATCTCGGACAGAACCGCAACCAGGAGGAATCCAATTACCAGAAGAATGGACATTCCATAAATTAGAAATTTGGGTTTCTAAAGGTGCTTCTGGTCAAATTAGATTGATGTACTTAGTGAACACGACTACCTGCATTATCAGACTGGCTTGGATTTACAGCCACGAACAATATGCCAAACGTCCAAGTGATGCAGATCTTAAAAGTGTTATCAGAGAAATCTTAGATTCCTAATTAGTCTGCTTCATTGGTTACCTTAAACTAAGGACTATCCGAATTGTATTGGTTAACATAGTCTTCCACCTGCCGCCGGTAGGCCAACAAATTACTTTCTGCCCACTCTCGATCGTCACTATTTACATAAATATGCACAAACGGTTCTCCTGCATCGGGCAAAATTAGCACCCAATTATCGTTATGAGAACTATAGATTTTCACCCCATCCTCAGTATCTAACTTTTCACTTTGGTGCATTTCTAACATGTGTCGCATCAAGCCACCCTTGACTCCCCAAGGGCAACGCACACTATGTAGCAAATGAAAAACTCGTGGCAACTGCTGACGAATTTTACTCAAAGGGCGATTTTCTCTGGCCAACATTTCAATCAGCTTCGCCACACAAAACATCGCATCAAAACCAGCGTGCAACTCCGGAAAAATAAAGCCCATATCGCCACTGCCACCCAAAACTACATGGGGCAACTTCTGGCAAGCCTCCATCAAATCTGTCGGGTTACACTTAGTGCGCTTAATTCCACCACCATGACGGCGTACCAGCTCATCCACCGCACTACTGGCCTGTACCGGCACCACGATCGTCCCCCCTGGATGCGCTTTCAGCGACAGATGCACCATCAAAGCCGTCATCATTTCATCCCGAATGATATAGCCAGATTCGTCTACTAAAGTCAACTGCTCACCATGGGCTGCAACCTGTACGCCAAACGTTGCCATCAAAGCTTCCACCACCCGCCCAAGCTGGTTGAGCAGAGCTTCTCGCTCGGTGCTATTAGGAGCAGTCTGACTGAGGCTGGCATTCAATACCACTGCATCCACACCAAACTTAGATAGTAACAATGGCAACACCGCCCCTGAAACCGCATAGGCATAGTCAATAACTACCCGCCCAGTACCCCGAATCGAATGCAGGTTCAGATGTCGCTGGAAAGCGCTGTTATACAATTCAATCCCTTGAATATGGCTGATTTTGCCAATTTCGGAAATACTCGATCGGCGTAAATCTTCTTTAAAATAAGCCGACTCGATCTTTTTCTCTTGGGCTTTGGAGATATTTATGCCTCGATCGTCGAAAAACTCAATTAACAAATACCCAGGCCGATCGGGATGCAACCGAATATGCAAACCGCCAGAGACCGATAGTGTCGGGATAATCAGTCGTGACACCGGAATCGCCGTAGCATCCAGATCCTGAACATTGATTCCTACCGACATCAACCCGGCTTCTAGCGATCGAGCCACCATCCGCGAAATGCTCCGCTGGTCACGAGAAACCGTTACCTGCATTCCCATTTTTAGGGTGGAACCATAGGCTGCACCCAGCTTGACTGCAAACTCTGGAGTGATGTCAATATTCGCTAAACCCTGCACCCCCCGCTGGGAAAACAGATTTCGTCGT
>JAYUSV010000265.1:0-19713 GCA_043755495.1 Synechococcales cyanobacterium | reverse complement strand
AGTAGTAATTCTCAGGGTTTTTCAACTGGAGCTAACCGGCTGTGTGCCGGGGCCGTTCTCTAAGACTCCGACAGGTCAATTTATTTAATTAATATTTTGCTTGCCTTTGCCTGGAGTTCTCCCGGCAGTCAGGTTCCAGAGCGAAAACTCGCTAGACCGCTCCCATTTTTGGCTTCAACCTCATGTTGGCCAGAAGTGGGAGCGGATAGTTTTTGTGGGGCACACTGTAATTACTGCCGATTACAAATATTACAAACTTCCCGGATGGTGAGCGGAATCAGAAGTATCTTATGATACGAAGGGACTCAATGCCTGCCAGTAGAATATAAGTTGTCAAGATTTATGGCTACTGTGTCTTTTTACCGGGAACAAAGGTTTTTGCCAACGGTCAGAGACGACTATTGAGATTTGTCACAGATTCGCCGAACCCCGATTCCGTGCATACCACTAAAAAAAGTTTGCTTGAGGAGAATAATTCAACATGTCCCGTATTGCCCAAAAAATCCTGTTTGCTCTACCTGCTGCTTATGCAGCTAGCTTGTTAGTTTCTACTACTGCCTTTGCTGCGCCTTTAGCCACTACCGAGTCCATCGTTGACGTAGTCTCTCAGAAAGAGAATCGTCTGGCAGATGTCACCAATGTCCCATTGGCTGCGCCTCTAGTTGCCAAAAATGAGGCTCTCAGCCCCGATGCAACTGAAGTTCAACCCAGCGACTGGCAGTACAGCGCACTTCAAGGTTTAGCTAACAAGTACGACTGCGACAACAAAGCCTTTAGTGGAGAAGCTGTTTCTCGGGATGCTTTTGTTGATGGTCTTAAATCTTGCCTACAAAAAGTAGAGCCAGTTTTAGCTAAGAATGCTGATCAAGTATCTTCCGAAGAACTAGACACTTTACGTCGCCTGACTCAAGAATTTCGTGCTGAACTGAGTAACATTGATACTCGCATTGAAAAGGTTCAACAGCGCACAGCCTTAGCTCAAACCAGCCAATTTTCCACCACCACTAAACTGAAAGGTGAAGTAATTGTTGGTTTAAATGCTGTACTCGCTGGTGGTGCCCCTGGTAGCAATGCAACTGTCAGCAACCGCGCTCGTTTGTTACTAGAAAGTACTTTTACCGGCAAGGATAAGCTCTATACTCGCCTAGCCGCAAATAACAACAATTTGGGCTTTGGTGCGCTCAGAAATGAGTCTAACCCTACCAGAATTGATGCTGCCAATGCCAGTCAAACAGCTCTTGGCGTTAGTAGTGGAAACTCTTTCAGCTTAGATTGGTTGGCTTATCAGTTCCCCGTCGGCAATGCCACGGTTTATGCCGGAGTTGTCAATGGTATTCACTCCGACTATGCCGAAACTCATAATCCTTACTTCCAGGATTTTACAGGTGGTAGTGGAGCAATTTCTTCTCTAGCTGAAGAAAACCCTATCTACAAAATTGGTGGTGGTACTGGCGTAGGCGTAACTGTTCCTTTGAATGGTGCCAACACTGGTATTGGTCTTGACTCAATCAACCTCAGCTACTTTGGTGGCGCAGCAAGTACTCCTCCTTTCCCAGCCTCCGGTCCAAATGTTCCTAGTACTGGTAACGGTATTTTTGGCGGTCGTAACTCCATTTTGGCTCAAGTCAACTTCAAGCCTTCTGAAAAGTTCGACTTTGGTTTAGCTTATGTGAGCGCATACAATGCTGGTGGAGCCATTTATGACTTCGGCACTGGTGCCCCATTCGTTGGCACTGCTTTAACTGCCCAGAATAGCAACTCTTACGGTGCTTCTGCTTCTTACAAGGTAAGCGACAATTTTACGTTAAATGGTTATTTGACCAGTACCTCTGCAACTGGTACTTTGATCGGTAACGGTAATGCAAGCATTCTCACCTACGGTGTTGGTGCAGCATTCCCAAACATTGGTCAGCCTGGTAACTTGTTAGGTTTCTTTGTCGGTCAGCCTCCTACGGTGACTAATAGTCCTGTTGCTGCTGCTAGCGCTTATCACTTAGAAGGTTTCTATAAGTACAAGCTCAACGACAACCTTTCGATTACTCCTGGTTTGATTTACCTGACAAATCCTAGCCAAGTAGGCGCTGGTAATGAAGGCGCTTTGCTAGGTACTGTAAGGACAACTTTCACGTTCTAAAAATCAACTGTTAGAGTGCAAGCGGCCAATTGGCCGCTTTTTGTTGCCAAAATCTTAAGATTACAGTCGATCGACCGTCATTTTTTGGGGATCGCGTTAACCTGTAACAGCAAATAGCCAAAAGTTAAATTAACCCCAGATATTATGACTCTACAAAAATTTGGTGTCATCGGCCTCGCTGTTATGGGCGAAAACATTGCGCTGAACGTAGAGCGCAACGGCTTTCCTATTTCTGTCTATAACCGTTCCAGAGAAAAAACTGATGCCTTTATGGCCAACCGTGCTCCTGGCAAAAATGTCCATGCAGCGTTTTCGATCGAAGACTTCGTCAGCAGCCTTGCCCAACCTCGCCTCATTTTGTTGATGGTGCAAGCTGGCGACCCAGTAGATAAAGTAATTCAACAGCTCAAACCTTTGCTAGCTAAAGGCGACACCATCATTGATGGCGGTAACTCCCTTTTTGGCGATACCGCCCGCCGCGCCACCGAACTCGAAAGCATGGGCTTAACCTTCATTGGCATGGGAGTCAGCGGCGGCGAAGAAGGCGCGCTCAATGGCCCCAGCTTGATGCCCGGTGGAACCAAGGCTGCTTACGATAACCTAGAGCCAATCTTGAAAAAAATTGCTGCTCAGGTAGACGATGGCCCTTGTGTTACCTACATTGGCCCCGCTGGCGCAGGCCACTACGTAAAAATGGTGCATAACGGCATTGAGTACGGCGATATGCAGCTTATTGCTGAAGCTTACGACTTGCTCAAAAATGTCTTGGGCTTGAATCATGAAGAACTCCGTCAGGTATTTAGCGATTGGAATAAAACCGCTGAGCTGAACTCTTTCTTGATCGAAATCACCGCTGATATTTTCCGTAAAATTGACCCCGAAACTCAGCAGCCCCTGGTGGAGCTGATTATGGATGCAGCTGGTCAAAAGGGTACTGGTCGTTGGACAGTACAGAGCGCTCTAGAGCTGGGTGTAGCAATTCCGACGATCATTGCCGCCGTAAATGCCCGCATTATGTCGAGCTATAAAAACGAGCGGGTCGCAGCCGCAGAAATCTTAAGCGGACCAACCGATAAATTTACTGGCGATAAAGCCACCTTTATTAATCAGGTGCGCGATGCGCTGTATTGCTCGAAGATTTGTTCTTATGCCCAGGGGATGGCTCTCTTAAGAGCGGCTTCCCAGGCTGAAAAATACGATCTGAACCTGGGTGAAATTGCCCGCATTTGGAAAGGCGGCTGTATTATTCGGGCTGGCTTCTTAGATAGTATCAAGAAGGCTTTTGACCAAAATCCGGCTTTGCCCAATCTGTTGCTGGCTCCCGAGTTTAAACAGACTATTCTCGATCGGCAGTCAGCTTGGCGAGAAGTGCTCATCCAAGCAGCTCGTTTAGGCATCGCAGTTCCAGCATTCAGCGCTTCGTTGGACTACTTCGACAGCTATCGTCGTGCCAACTTGCCTCAAAACCTCACTCAGGCACAACGAGACTACTTTGGTGCCCATACTTACGAACGTACCGATAAGCCCAATTCTTTCAACGCCAGTGATACCAAAGCTGTTGAGAAGTTTCATACTGAGTGGCCACAAGTTTAGACGTTAGCCCTCGATTGCTAATTTTATCGATCGGTATTGCATAACAGCCGCACTCACCGATCGAGACTGATAGAGAAACCCCTTCACATTTGCTGAAGGGGTTTTGGTAGGATTTTCATTGATAGAGAGGAAATTGCCATACAATGACGAAAGTAATATTCATAAAACTTTACATTATATGTTTAAATTTCTTTCCTTGGTCTTAGCTTGTTGCCTATGGCTTTTGCCCGGTACGGCCTTTGCTGTACCCGCGCCACCGTTATCTTTTAGCAACGCCGAGCTAGCCAGGAAAGATTTTTCGGGTCAGAAACTGCAAAAAGCCGAGTTTTCTAATGCCAATTTAGAAAGCACTAACTTTTCGGGTGCTGATATGATTGGGGTGGTGTTGAGTACTTCTTCGCTGGTAAATACTAATTTGCATGGTGCTAATCTTACCCAGGCGCTGATTGATCAGGTCAAGTTCAATGGCACCGACTTGAGCGATGCGATTTTAGTAGATAGCATTATGCTGCGATCGAGGTTCAAAAATGTAAATATTAAAGGCGCTGATTTTACCGGGGCACTGTTGGGCAAAGAACAGGTATTGCAGCTTTGCAAACAAGCCGATGGCGTGAATCCCAAGACAGGTGCAGATACTCGAGATTCTTTGGGCTGTAAGTAATTTTGGTGGCAATTATGTTAAATTGCTGCTGGTTGGCAAACTGATAAGATCTAGTTTCTCAACAGGATTGCTTTTATGAACAGCTCGGCACCAGCAATTGTTAGCGTAATTATTCCCTCCCTCCATCGGCCTCAACTGGTGAGCCAGGCCGTCAAAAGTGCCTTGGCACAGACAGTGAAATTATTGGAAGTAATTGTGGTGATTGATGGGCCAGATCAAGCTACTGTTGATGCTCTAAAGCTAATTGCTGACCCTAGACTAATTGTGATAGAGTTGATCACCAACATTGGTGCAGCAGGTGCCAGAAACACTGGGATCAAGGAAGCGAATGGCACCTGGATCGCATTTTTGGATGATGATGATCAATGGCTGCCACTAAAACTTGAGCGACAATTAGAAGTGGCACGTCGATCGGTTCATGCCTTGCCGATCGTTTCTTGTCGCTTTATTGCTCGTAGCTCCAATGGTGATTTTATCTGGCCGACCAGATTGCCTCTGGCCAATGCCTCGATACCAGAGTATTTGTTTATTCGTGAGTCTCTATTTCTGGGTGAGGCTTTTATTGTTACTCCTACTATTTTAGCAAAAAAAGAACTACTCGAAAAAATCCCCTTTAGCCAAAACCTACCCAGACATGAAGACCTAGATTGGTTGGTCAGGGCTAGTCAAGAATTAGATGTAGGATTAGAATTTGTCTCTGAGCCAATGGCAATTGTCAATATGATTTATAGCAAAAAGCGCCAAAGCTTAAGCAATGTCAATGACTGGAAATATTCATTAAATTGGATTCGTTCTGTCCGCAAGCTAATTAGCCCTCAAGCCTATGCCGGTTTTATGGTGGCAGTAGTAGGGCCAACGGCATCAACAGAAGGAGATTGGCAAGCTTTCTTGCCGATATTATGGGAAACTCTGAAGATTGGAAAGCCCCGAGTATTTGATATTTTCTTGTACGTGTTAATGTGGCTTGTTCCCCAAGACCTACGGCAGAAGTTGCGTTTTCTTTTGAAAAGCAAAGGCAATACAGCAAGTAAAGACAAATCAACATGAAAAAAATTAAAGTTGCTTTAATGCATTTCTGTTTTGAAGATTACACAATTGAGCTAGCCAATGCTTTAGCTGACATTGTTGACCTCACTTTAATTCAGCCTCAGAAAGTAGCTACATTCTGTCACGATTCTTTGAATAGTGATGTTCGTGTAATTAGCTTTCAAAAGCCCAGAATACGCAGTCCAGGCAATTTACATTCGATGCTAGCAATGAAAAAAATCATTAAAAGCCTAGAGCCTGATGTTCTACATGTGCAGGAAACTAATGATCCTTGGTATGATTTTACGTTGTTGATAAGTAACATGCCGCCATTAGTGACCACAGTTCATGATGTATTTCGACACCCGGGCGATCGACAAAATATCTTTGGGGCAGACTATACTAAACGCATTGCCTTTTATAAATCACAGCAAATAATTGTGCACGCTGAATTATTAAGACAAATTCTGCACCAAAAATTTCGAGTACCAGACCAACGATTAAATGTTTTATCCCATGGTGAGTTAGGCAGTCTATATAAACGCCGCTCTCAGGATAATAGCAGCCCCGAAGAACCCTATACTTTATTGTTTTTTGGTAGAGTTTGGCCTTATAAAGGCTTGAAGCATTTGCTAGCAGCAATGCCGTTAATTGCTGCCAGTTTTCCTGAAGTCAAGTTAATTATTGCCGGAACAGGAGAAGATTTGAACAAGTATTTCCCCCATGGCTACCAACACTCCAATATCGAGATATTAAATGAATTTATTCCGCCAGAAATGGTTGCTAGTATTTTTCACCGCAGCAAAGTAGTTATTTTGCCCTATATTGAGGCATCCCAAAGTGGGGTGGTTTCTTTAGCCTATGGACTCGGCAAACTGGTGGTGGCATCGGCGATCGGCGGATTGCAAGAAGTCGTTCAGGCCGGAGCAGACGGCTTACTCGTTCCCCCTGGCGATGTTCCGGCTCTAGCTGCTGCGGTGATTCGTATATTAAGTGACTTCAAATTACAGCAAAGCCTCCAGAGTGCTGCCCTGAAGCGCTGTCAACAAGATTTGAACTGGAAAAATATTGCCGCTCACACTGTAGATATTTATCATCAAGCAATCGCGGCAAAAAGTATGTAGCCGCGATCTCAACCGGGATTTTAGCAGTCTAGAGAGTAGTAGGAGTGCGAGCCTTGGCACCCAGATCGGCGAACACATTGGTAGCGATCTTTTGGGCTAATGGACTCGGACGAGGGTTAGGAGTCAGTGAGCCATTTAAGCCCCAGACCCATTGAATGGAGCCACTAGAAAATACTTTTGCCCCACTGGCTGCCGTATAACGCACCGCATTAGAGATATTAGTGGGAGTTCCTGGGGGTAGACCAGGGCCAGCACCAGCATCAGGATTTGCCGGTGAGGAAGAAAGAACCACTAATCCCGCCGGGGTCAAACCATTGTTTACGACACCATCCCATTCATACCCAACTAAGCCAGGGATTTTATCACCGTTCTTTAGTCCAGTGCCCGCATAGTAAGGATCGGCAGCATTGCTAACTACAAAATCAAAACCACCAGTAACATCGCTAGTTTGGCCGGTATACATCACTCCCAACAGGGCATTCTCTGGCCGGTTGACCTGAGCACTGCGGAACCGAGTAGTTGCTTGAGAGTTATCTAGCTGGGCGATCGGATCAAGATTCCAATCATCTTTATAGATCGCTAACACCCGATTAGCCTGACCCGTAGTAGATGGCTCGTAGCGTACTCGCCAGTAGGCTGAGTTGGCCGAGAAGAAAGCAAGGTTGGTGCCATTATCTCGGGCTTTCTCGATGTTATTGCGCATATCTAGTGACCAGTACTCATCGTGCCCTACCGAGAGGAAAGCATTCTGAGAGTACAACTGGAATGGATTGGTTTGAACGTCGGTGTTGGCATAATAGGAAATATCATACCCCTGGGCTTCTGCCCAGCTTGCTGTCTGGTATTCCCAGGCTAAGAAACCCTGAGTGGTAGGAGACAATGGTCGATCGAAGGAGACTTTGTATGCTGGCTGGTTATTGATGCTGTTGAAAGCATAGGAGCTGTAGCCGCCGTAGTTGTTATAAGCCGCCACTGTATTATTGGCTTCTTGGAACCCAATTTCGGCAGGGCGATTGTCGTCTCTCACCACAAATTCTACATAGCTCTGTTTGCCAGTAGTGCTATCGGTCAACTTAGCTAGATATAAGCCAGTAGTCCAGTCTGGGGCTGTTTGCAGGGTATAAGATGTATTCCATTTAGCCTCAACTAAGCGAGTGGTGGGATCGATCGTTGGTGCAGCCTGAGTCACTCCATTTAACCCCGCAACACTAGAAATCAATCTGCCACCAGTACCACCATAGTAGCCTAGTCGATAGACATCCAGGTTGTATTTGCCTGCTTGTGCCAAAGAGACTTTTAGATTTATGGCTTGACCCTTGTTGATACTAGAAGCATCGCCGTAGCCAGCAATCTCATTGTTGATAGCGAAATTACTACCAACTTGCCAATCGGTGGTGCCAGTTTTTTGATTTTCTAGGACGATCGCATTCTGAGCAGTGATGGTGGTGCCAGCACTAACAATGCTCTCTCTTGTACCAAAAGCATCGGTGTAAATAGTTCTAACCCGAACTTGCCTGCCGAGTAAACCATTGGTAAGAGCCAAAGATTTAGCAGTTGCTCCGGTAATATTTGACCAAGAGGTGCCATTAATACTCTGCTGCCAGCGATAGTTAATAGTCGCGCCATTCAATCCATCGGCATCTAATACCGTCTCAGTAAGGGTATGACCAACAGTGGCACTACCTTTGAGGATCACCTTACCAATATCATTGACATTGTTTACTGCGGCAGTGGTAGCACTAAACAGATTCTCGCTGGTGCCTAAAGCATCTGTATAAGTAGCCGTGGCACGTAGCCGCTGATTAACCTGATCTTGGCTCAAAGTCAGGGTCTTGCTGGTCGCTCCAGCAATATTGTTCCAAGTAACGCCATCAGCACTCTGTTGCCATTTATAGTTAATAGTGACTCCAGTTAATCCATCGGCATCGGTAACGTTGGCTGTCAGAACTTGATTTTGGGTGGTCGTGCCAGTAGTCGCAATAGTTCCTAAGCGGTTGGTGGGAGGAGTAACAGCGGTGGGAGTAAAGACAATGTCCCGGAAATAGTTGCTGTTATTAGATGCTGTGGGGAAAACTGCTGGGCTGGAGTTGTACACTCCATTGCTGCCATCAGCAACAGCACTCAGATCTCCATTGGTAATAGTGGTAGCGATCGCGTTACCCGAAACCGCGAAATGGCTGTTGGCATTCACCGAAACCACATAAGTCGTATTGGCTGCAATGTTCAGTGGTGTAGTCAAGGCCTGTTGCTGCCAGCCAGATGCTGTCTCGTTGCTAAAAGCTACGCTGCCTAATAAGGTGCCAGTACTTGACCAAATTTTACCGGTGTGGTTTCCAGTCTCGCTGGGGGCCTTGTAGTAGCGAATTGCCTCAATCTTGCCAGCTTTGGTGCTAACAAACTCTGTACCCAGTTCGTAGTCACCAGCCTCCCCTACCCCATCGCTCTGATTGGGGTTATCTGGGGTTTGGGTGGTGAAGATGCTTTGGAGCGTACCTTGATAGGCACTGGTGAAAGTGTTGCTGAAAGATGTAGCGGTTTCTATTTTACCCGTGGCATACTCTAACTGCCAGTCTCCACCCTGAGCTGTATTGCCGGTCAGGTTACTAGAAGCTGCCACATCGGCTCCGGTAAGGCTACTGAAGTCTTGAATAAAGGTTTGCCCAGCTTCTCCAGCAGCAACATAACAGCCGTAGAGCAGAATATCTGCACCTGCTGCTAAAGAGTTATTCCATTTTTGCAACTCAGTGGCATGTTGCGATAGGGAGTTGGCATTAAGAGAGCTTTTGCCTAATTGCACTGCGCCAGTATTACCATGGGAGACTATTTCAACTGCTGTCAGGTTTTGGTAATGGCTGAGAACATTAGTGATCTGGGCAACGCCGTCTTGGGTGGGGTCTAACAGAACGGTAATATCTGATTTGGTGCTTGCCATGACTGTGGCAAAGTCGGCAACATGAGCATCGACAAAGGCGATCGATCGAACAGCAGAATCTTTAAAAATATCTGACGATTGAATTGGGCTTGAACCTGACGGTAGCTCAAGTAAAGAAGAATTTGTTGAGTTATCTGCCCAAAACATATTTTATAGTTAATTATTATAATTTTACAGTGTGAAAATCAAAAAAACCACAGATGCCCATAAGAATAATCGTAATTCGGATGACAATTACCATTCAAAGATATAATTCGAGGGCTATGATTCAAAATTTTACAACGGTTTCACCCTATCCGAGTAAACTTAAATTGTCAATAAGGACTAGGCATAACACGACTTTTTACGTAGGATTAAATATGCCTTGAGACGGTTGCAATTCCACGTTTTCTGGGTATTTGATTTTGATCGTGATCCCTATCTTCTGATATAGTGATTTGAATCACGACAAGATATTGATGTCAATTATTTTGTTAGCGAAAAAATGTTTGACATTCTATCTAATACCAAGTTGCTAACATCTTTGACTATTAACTACTATGCTGTAAGCTTTGGCCGTGAGAAGATGTTAATACCCCTAGATTCCACCATAATGCTATGAACTCAACCAATCATTTAAGTCTTGGGCAGCCCGCTCCAGATTTTGTGGCCACCGCAGTATGCGGCCAAGAATTTCGCACTGTGAAGCTGGCTAGTTATCATGGTCAATATATCGTACTGTTTTTCTATCCCTTAGATTTCACCTTTGTTTGCCCCAGCGAAGTGATGGCTTTTAGCGATCGACATCCCGAATTCCAAGCCCTGGATACGATTGTGTTGGGAATCTCGATCGATAGTCAATACAGCCATCTAGCCTGGATTCAAACCGATCGAACTCTGGGTGGAGTTGGCGAACTAGCCTATCCATTAGTCTCAGATTTAACCAGAGAAATCAGCACTGCCTATCAAGTGCTCGCTCCCCATCAAGGCTTTGCACTGCGGGGACTATTTATCATCGACCCAGAAGGTATTATTCAGCACCTCAGCATCAATAATGCCAGTGTCGGGCGGAGTGTTGACGAAACTCTGCGCATTCTGCAAGCAATTCAACACACTCAACGTCATCCCCAAGAAGTCTGCCCTGTGGATTGGCGACCAGGAAAACCAGCGGTGAAGGTAGTTTAGCGCTTATTCGGTAGCACCAGTTCTCGCTCGGAATGATGCGCTGGCAAACTAACTGGCAATTTCACCACTGGCTGCTCTGGCAAGTTTTTTAGGTGCATTACCCGATAAGGGCGTTTACCCCAATAAGATTTAGCGGCAAAACTAGTTTCGGCAACTCCGGTACTGGTTTGTGACCCAATGAACTTTAGAGTTTGAGGATCGGTGACAATGCCCACATGGTCAGAAGAACCACGGTAGCCTGGAAACACAATTAAGTCACCAGCAGCCGGTGGTGTTGCTTCTGCAAAATTTTTGTCGCTGAGATATTCGCGCGCCATGCGATAGTTAAAACCGGGCACGGCTTTGCTATAGATCGAAAACACAAAATGGGAGCAGTCAATACCATTGCGGCTGTCGCCACTGTAGCGATAAGGCGTGCCTTGCCAAGTCTTGGCTTCGGTCACAATTTCTTTGAGACGACCTTCTGGCAAAGCAGTCGCTTGTGCCACCGGAGCAGCTACGAATAGCGCAGTTAAAAAAGCTAAAACAGTTGTGAGTATCTTCATAATTTGGATCCTCGATGCAATCAGTTTTAGTTTGCCCTCAAAGTTAGCCAAAATTCATTTAGGCATCTCGAATCAGCTTCAGCAGGTCATCGGTAGATATTCGACCACTCATTTCGGTACCTTCTAGCAAACTGTTGGCCAGATCTCGCTTGTGTTGGTGCAGGGCGACAATCTTGTCTTCGATCGTGTCTTTGGCCACCAAGCGATAGATAGTCACTGGTCGCAGTTGCCCAATCCGGTGTGCCCGATCGGAAGCCTGATCTTCTACCGCTGGGTTCCACCAAGGATCGAGGTGAATTACATAGTCGGCGGCGGTGAGGTTTAAACCCGTGCCCCCAGCCTTGAGGCTGATTAAGAACACATCGCCTTCACCTGCTTGGAAAGCATCGACTCGCTTTTTGCGTTCTTTGGCGGGAGTGCTGCCATCAAGGTATTGATAGGTAATTTTTTGTTCATCTAAATAAGCTCGCACAATGCTTAGGTGATCAACAAATTGGCTGAATACTAAAGCTTTGTGGCCGTTGTCGAGCAGCTCTGTGACGGTTTCACCGAAAAGTTCTAGTTTGGAGCTAGGCAGGTTGATCTCGGGTTTAACCAACTTGGTATGACAACAGGCGCGGCGCAGACGCATGATTTCGGCCAAGACTTGCAGGTGTTTTTGACCGGCATTAGCTTCGCTGCTAGTGAGTTTTTCCAGTGCTTCGCGGCGGAGGGCTTCGTAAAACAGCTTTTCTTCTTTGCTGAGCTGGACATGTAAAACAATTTCAGTCCGGGCAGGCAGCTCAGCCAATACCTGGGCTTTGGTGCGGCGCAGAATAAACGGCTGAATCAGTTTTTTCAAGCGCAGGCGAGCATCATGTTCTTGGAGACGCTCGATCGGGTTGGCAAATTTTTGGTTGAAGTTATCTAGCGAACCCAAGAGTCCAGGGTTGATAAATTGGAAGAGGTTCCAGAGTTCACCTAAATGGTTCTCGATCGGAGTGCCGGTAGTCAATAGCTTAAAGTTACCCTGGAGCCTCATGGCTGCTTGCGATCGCTTAGTGGCAGCATTTTTAATTGCCTGGGCTTCATCTAATACAATGGTTTCCCACCTGACATTCGCCAACATTTCGCCTACTTCTTCTTGTTGCAACAAACCATAGCTACAAACCAATAAATCACGCGGTTGCAGACTATCTAGAGTCTCTTGTCGATCGAGGGCGCTGAGTTGGACTATTTTTAAAGTGGGAGCAAATTTCTCCACTTCTCCAATCCAGTTGGTACAGACCGAAGTAGGTGCCAAGATTAGGGTTGGTCCGGCAGCAGCCCGGTTTAAAATTAATGCCAAAGATTGCAGGGTTTTGCCCAGACCCATATCGTCGGCTAAACAGGCTCCTACTCCCCAATGTGCTAGTTGTGACAGCCAACGAAAACCATCTAACTGATAGTCTCGTAGTTCAGCTTGGAGCGTAGAGGGCAGGGTGGGCTGGAAAGTGGGCAATTCTTGCAGGCGGCGGACTTGATCTTGCCACTTTTGATCGGCTACCAAGTCTTCCATATCTTCAAACAGATCTTGCATTGCCAACCCAGCCAAGGGGTGAAACTTTAGTTTGTCACCACTGCGCTGAGAAAAAGTACGGAGTTCGTCGAGTTGTTTACGAAAAGTAGCGGTGAGTGCCAAAAACTCTCCATCACCCAGGGGAATAAACCGCCCAGGAGTGGCAGATAGCAAATCCATCAACTGCTTCATATCTAGCACCTGATCATCGTTAAGCTGCAATTCACCACTGGCTTCAAACCAGTCTTGTTGGCTGTTGATTCGCATCTTAAAGCTGTCTACGCCAGCTCTTTGCTTAATCCGCATTTTTTCGCCTTCTGGCCATTCAATGATCGCTCGTGCGTCAGCAGCGCCAGGGGCGCTATCGCCCAATTCTTGTAGTTCTAAAATCAACTCCAGACAAGCTTCTGGGTCAGAAATCAACCATTCACTATCATCAGATTCCCAGTTTTGCAGGGTCGGACAAGCTTCAATTACAGCATCAGCTAACTGGCGCTCATCTAAAAGTGATCGCTGGGTTTGTAGTCTTTCTCCGGCTACTTCGACAATTACGCTAACACCACCCATACCGGGCTGAAAGTATGGCCCGGCTTGGTCAAAGGGACGCACCAACAACGCCGCTTTCAATCCAGCCGTAGCTGGCAGTAAATGCACATGAGGGATAGCGATCGCTGGCACCATTTTGGCGTTGCTGACCCCACCGCCAATGTCAGAATGAACAGTAACCAGGTTAGCAATGTTTTCGATCGCCGCCAATACCCGATCTTGGGCTTCGCTGGGGACTTCTAAGCTTTTGCCGATCAGCTCACTAATTTTGCGATACTCCGGCGTAACTTTGACTATTTTTAGCTTAGTAGGAGTTTCTTTTACTACTACAATATTTTCGGTTTTATCTGCCCTTGGCGAAATCTCGATCGAGATCCCATCTTCGGTTTTTTGTACCAACAAAGCTGGTTCACCGCCGACTACTTCCACACTAATGGTCGGAGAATCTGCCCAAAATAACAAAGGATGACCCACTAAGTTGGCGATCGAGTCTTCACCAAAAGTATATTCAGTGTCGCCACCATAGCGACTATACATGTATTCACTTTCGATGCCACTACAAATTCGCAAATCTTGGGGGGTGAGATAATCGAAGTCCGAAGCTTTCAATAATCTTTTGATAGCGATCGGTCTACCTTTGCTCCAGTCGCCTTTGGCACTGATTTTTTGTTCACGGGGTTCTAAACCACAGCTATTGGAACCATAGTAGGAAATCAACCATACCAATCTTCTATCAGCTTGTGGTGACTTGCGATCGGCTGCTGGAGTAATGCCGAAGTTAGTAAGAGCGTTAAGGCTTAACTCCCAAGATTCTTGGGGACGAATAGCATCAACTACCGTGGCTGTTTTAATGTCTTGGCGCATTTCTTCAGTCGCCAGCTTGTAGCGAGGCTGCAAGCGCGAAAGCAATTCTAGACATTCGATCGCCAGCCAGTCGTATTCGCTACCCAGGGATAACTCATATAATGGCACCAAGACTCTGGGCAACACTTTTTTGGCGGTATCCTTATCTGCCCAATATAAGCAAAGCGATAAAATAAACACTTCCAAGCTATTAGCGCCAGGAAAAGCTGGAATGCCGCCGTTGGTGATCAGCTCTTTTTGGCTTAAGTCGCCCAGTTGCAGTTTGAATACCGAAGATAGTCGGCGGGCACTGTTTTGCAGCCAATGGCCATTTTGCTTACTTACTTGACCAGCGTATTCTTCGGCCTGTTGTAAGGAGCTGCTAGAGCCTTCGCGCAGTAAAGCCAGAATATAGATTAATCCTTCGACGTTATCAAAAAATCCTTTGCGCTTACCCGATACCTTGCGAGTAGAATTTAAAGCCTGTTCAAAACAATCGATCGCCAGTTTGTCATCGCCTTCTAAGAACTTCACCCAGCCTAGATATGTCAGACTATAGCCACTCATATCTAGAGTAGAAATAATACTGTTGGCCTCAGCAATTTTCCCCCGCATCAGCAATTGGGCAATCAACAACCGGCGACGAAAATCGCTGCGATTTCCGGCTTCATAGTTTTTGGTGAGCCACTCTAATACTTCGCAAGTATCGGTGAGTTTAAAAACTGAATCAGAGAAAATGCTATTGAGCACTGCCTCTGATAATTCTGGCGACAGCCGATCCAAATGTTCGGCACTGAAGGGATTATTAAAAACTGAGTTAAGTAAGTCGGGAAAGTTAAAAGTGCGATCATAGCTATAACTTTCGTAGTCTTGCAACTGCTTGGCGACAAAAGCTGCATCGTTGCGATATAGACCAATCCGTACTTCCCGCAATAGCTCATTACGGCTGCTAAACTGTCTGCCACCTCGGTAGCCAGTGCGCACTGGCATAGTGCGATCGATCGCCTCGGCAAAGCGGGCAAATTCGGTGAGTTCGATCGACTCACGGGTCAGCACCTCAGCTAACAGCGGATGACATTCGGGGCCAAGTCCGGTAGACTGCTCCAGCATTCCTAGCTCCACTAGCCTATCTAGGTGGCTCTTGAGACTGGTAACGTTGAATGGTTTGATACCTTTAGGCAATACTCGGTTAATACAGGTCAAAAAGTTGGTGCGGCTAACCGGAGTGTAAATCACCGAAAACAGTCGCAGCAAATATTGATCGAGTTCTGTTTGCTTACTGTAGAGCTTTAATATTGCATCGCGGAGGCGATCGGAGTCTGGGAGAGATATGCCATTCATGGAGCTAGGGAGTGAAGGACTTTATGAGCCGATTGACCATTTTAACCTACTCTCCAAATTAAATGCACTATGTACCTGAACTTTTTGGATTGGAAACGATCGCACAAAACAGTCACTAGCCAAAAATTGCCGTTTCAATTTCGGCCAATGCTGTGTCTAGATCATCATTGATAATTTGCAGATCGAATTCATCAGATGCTGCAATCTCCGATCGAGCGACAGCCAAGCGTTTTAAGATCGCTTCTTCGGGGTCTTGAGCACGAGATCTGAGGCGTTCTTCTAACACTTCCATGCTGGGCGGCAAAATAAAGATGCGTAGCGCTTCGGGGAAGATTTTGGCCACTTGGCGCGCTCCGAGTAGCTCGATTTCTAAAATCATCCAGCCGCCTGCGGCTACTCGATCGCGCACTGGTTGAATAGGAGTGCCATAGTAGTTGCCCGCAAACTCCGCCCACTCTAGCAATTCTCCATCTTGGATGGCCTGCTCAAACTGTGGTCGATCGAAGAAATAATAGTTTACCCCGTCGATTTCTCCCTGGCGGGGGGTGCGAGTAGTCGCGGAGATGGATAGAGATAGCTCGGGGTGAGCCTGAAACAATGCGGCTAGCAAAGTACCTTTGCCGACACCGCTAGGACCAGTGAGCACAATTAAACGACCAGAGTTCATAGATTAGCTAGATAGAGTAATCGAGGGGGAAAGATTTTGGTTTGGCTGCTTTGGGTTTGACATAAACAGTTTGGTTTGGCTCCAAATCTAACTCATCAAAGCGATCCCGCGAGAGATGCGCCATAATGATGTCTTTTTCGTTGACCAAAATTAGCTCTACCTGGATTTCCCAGCCGAGATGAATAATGCGGTTGACCTTGGCCTCTACTCCCGGACTATGGGGCGTATGGCCAGAGACAGTCTCGATCGTGATGTCTTGAGGGCGCAAGAAAATTTGGGGGTTATTAGAGTCAAAACCATTGCTTTGAAAAATGCCAGAATTGCTGTTGAGGACGTTAACCGGACCAATAAAGCTCATCACAAAAGCAGTAGCTGGATGATCGTAAATTTGGGCGGGGGTACCAGTTTGTTCGATCTTTCCTTTGTTCATTACCACCACTTTATCAGATACTTCCATGGCTTCTTCTTGGTCGTGGGTAACGAATACTGTAGTTACATGCACTTCGTCATGTAGTCTGCGCAACCAGGCGCGCAAATCTTTGCGTACTTTGGCATCCAAGGCACCAAAAGGTTCATCTAGTAACAATACCCGTGGTTCTACAGCCAAAGCCCGCGCTAAAGCCACCCGCTGGCGCTGGCCACCAGAGAGTTGGGAGGGATATCGATCGCCTAAACCACTAAGCTGAATTAGTTCCAGCAAGTCATCGACTCGGGCTTTGGTTTTTTGGGGATCTTTTTTACGAATATCGAGGCCAAAAGCAATATTTTGGCGAATGGTCATGTGTTTAAACAGCGCATAGTGCTGAAACACAAACCCAATATTGCGCTCCTGTACCGATTGATAAGTGGCATCAGTACCGGTCAGCCAGATTTTGCCTGCATCGGGCATCTCTAAGCCAGCGATCAGCCGTAACAGCGTAGATTTACCCGATCCAGAGGGGCCTAAAAGGGCAACCAATGCTCCAGACTTAATATCTAGGCTGACTCGATCGACAGCCGTAAAACTGCCGAAGTCTTTAGATACACTTTCTACCGCAATGCCCATTAGTACTGAGTCACACTAGGGTCTACTTGTTGGCTCCAGGCTTGGATGCCACCTTGAACATTGGTGCCGGTAATGCCTGCTGCTTGCAGAATGCCGACTGCTTTAGCCGATCGACCACCCAGCTTGCAGTGGACAATCAGTTTTTTGTCGCCCAGCAAAGATTTGACCTTTTCAACTCCACTGCCCTGTTCGATATCGGGTAAGGGAATTAACACTGCACCAGGAATCTTGGCAATTTCGTACTCATTGGGGTTGCGCACATCCACCAATAAGTAGTCTTGGACACCGCTGTCGATGAGCTGCTTCAGTTCAATCACAGTCATTTCATTCATGGCACTTTGCGCCGCTGCTTCGGCGGCTTTGGCTTGAGGGATTCCACAGAATTCTTGGTAGTCTACCAGTTTGTCGATTACGGGTCGATCGGGTGCTGGGCGTAATTTTAGTTCTCTAAAGCTCATTTCTAGGGCATTGTACAGCACCAATCTACCGCTGAGACTGCGTCCTTGACCCAGAATGATTTTGATGGTCTCGGTGGCCTGAATTACGCCAATAATGCCGCAAAGAATTCCCAATACGCCGCCTTCAGCACAGGAGGGCACCATGCCGGGAGGTGGTGGATCGGGGTAGAGATCGCGGTAGTTGGGTGCGGGCAGTTCGCTGTTATAAACCCATTCGGTGCCATCTTTGCGCATCTTGGCTTTTTCTTCGGTGCTGGCGCTTTCGTAAGCAGCAGCTCTTTCCCAGCCGCCTTTGTAATTAAAGACTGTGGCCTGTCCTTCAAAGCGCAAAATGGAGCCGTAAACGTTGGGTTTGCCCAACAATACGCAGGCATCGTTTACCAAGTAGCGAGTAGGAAAATTATCGGTGCCATCGACCACCACATCGTAGGGGCGCAAAATATCTAGGGCATTTTCGGAGCTGAGGGCGGTCTCATACAAGTCCACCTGGCAATGGGGGTTGATTTCCAAAATCCGGTTCTTGGCCGATTCAATTTTGGGTTTGCCTACCCAAGAAGTGCCATGAATTACTTGGCGCTGCAAGTTGGAGTGATCAACTATGTCGAAATCTACGATGCCGATCCGACCTACACCAGCGGCGGCTAAATACAAGAGTAAGGGCGAACCTAAACCGCCAGTACCCACACAGAGCACGCTGGCGGCTTTCAAACGTTTTTGGCCATCTACGCCCACTTCGGGCAAAATTAAATGGCGAGAGTAACGAGCATAATCATCGGCAGTTAACTGCACTTGCTCTAAATTTGGGTTGAGCATAACTTAAAAAATAAACCTTAAAAATTTGTAGAGAATCATCATAATGCCGCAATTCAAGAGGTGGGGTATCTAGAAACTAGCGCTCTACAAACCGGCAATAACAAAATTCGATCGCTTTGCTTACGTTTGAGGCTTTCGCTAAGCTGCTCTGTTTAAAAAGAGTCGAAGATCTATATTTTGACACTCCCCACTTTTAAAAGACGGGGGTTCTTAAGCCGAGCCTTATGATCGATTAAAAGCGTAGTCAATTCGCCTCTAGACAGTTTGACCGAAGCCATTCTGCTTACTTTTATTTGAATTAGCCGGTTGGGTCTTTCACCAACTTTTAGGCTAATTGCGATTTTAGCACAAAGTGCAGTAGGGGGCTGAAGCCCCTCTCAGCAGTTTCAAATTCAAAAAAATCAGACTGTTTTGACATACTCCTCTGCCTAAAGGCGAGAGGATTCTTATTCACGGTTGGGGTAGCAACTTAAAGCGAGACACTTACCCTACTGTGAGTAGATATTAAAACCAGAAGAAAGCCCATGCGATTGATCACAAGGGCGAGTATCGTAATCTTGATTAATGAGATCTAGATTTACGATGAAGATCAATATACGCGAACGGTGTCAAAAAGTCTTGCAGTGCTGGAAAGAAGCGGCCTACCTCAGCCGTAGAGATATTGCCAAAGCTCTGGGGATTTCCAAAAGTAGTGTCCAGCAGCATTTGACCAGCCAATTCAGGCGACAACAATACCCTGAATCCCACTTCTGGGAAACGGCAGAAGGCCAAAATTGGTTAAGGCTATTGGTATTTGGCGTTATCTATTACTTTGGGATCAAAGGCGGAATACAGCACTTTCCGACAACATGCAGTGCAATGGTACAGGACAAATAAATTATTACCATGAAACCATATTCTATTGATTTTAGAGAGAAAGTAGTCAATGCTTATCAAACAGGAAATATTTCAATTAGGAAACTGGCTGCGAATTTTGCTGTGGGCAAAGCTTTCGTTCAGAAGATACTGAAGCAGCATAAAGAAGAAGGGCATGTTAATCCTGACAAGCAAGGCACAAAGAAAAAAGCTGTACTAGCAGACTCTTCTACTCAACTTATCGAATTGGTAGCAAAATATCCAGATGCAACTCTTTCTGAGTACTGTGAATATTGGCAAGAATTACATGGGCAAATAGTCAGTCCTAGCACATTGGTGACAAGTTAAGGCTAGACCGAAGTTGTCAAAAGGGTTTTAGGCCGTGCTTCAAAGAAGAAATGGTCTTTATTACCTGGATGATCAGGGAAA
>JAYUSV010000264.1:0-2041 GCA_043755495.1 Synechococcales cyanobacterium | reverse complement strand
AAAATTGCGATTGCTACCATATCAAGCTGAATGAGAATTTGTTGAAGTGACCTGCACCAAGGTTTAGAGTACCAAAGTCTTGAGCCGCAAAGATAGTGAGCGTACTCATAAGATCTCTGTAATCTGCCAACTGCCCATCGATCGATCTCTAGAAGCCAAAACCAACGCCATCGCTGGCAAAAATTCCGGGGTTTCAGAATTGGCCGGCAGCAATGCTGCTAACATGCCGGATAGGGTGTGTTTGTGTGCTACAATTGCTGTACATCTGTCATTAAGTCTGATTAATTTCTCTGCAACTTGTTGACTTCTGATGCTTACCGCCAGCAAAGTTTCTGGGTACTGCGGTTCAAAAATTCTAGTATATTTCAAGTCGATTAGCGGTACTTGCAATATCTTTTCTTTCAGGGGCAGGGTTTCGGGCAAAGTGGGTGACCATTCTGGGTGCAGCCATTCTCGTAAACCGTCTTCGATGCATAGTTTTAGACCCAACCCCAGCCGACTCTTGTTGATGCCAGCGGCGATCGGGTAAGCAGTCTGTAACGTTCGTAAGTAAGGAGAAGTAAATATGTGATCGATCGGCAAATGTAACAATTTGGGAGCAAGCTCCAAAGCCTGCTGCCAACCAAAAGCTGACAAAGGCGGGTCATAAGGATAAGCGGCTGTCTCAAACCACTGAGGTTGAATGAAATCTAGACGGTGAGCATGTCTGATTAATAAAAGATTCGGCATAAAGTCAGAAGTTTCAGAATATGTTCTGTGGTAGACAGACGAAAGTGGCCACTGTCAGGTAGGGTAATGATACTTAAACTCTCCTGAAAGATAAAATTTTGGCTAACCTCTAGACCCAAACATTGAGAAATGTTACGATAGTTAATGTAATCACTCTCATCTTTCTGAGCATCACAGCTACAAACCATATGAGGAGACGTTTGGAAGGTCACATTTCCACTTCGACCCTTTCCTCAGAAAGCAGTGAATACCAATCTATCTGTGGCCAATAACCGTTTAAGACAGACCTACACATCTTAATTAAACCTACTCCCTTCTAAAGCCATGAGAACTGCCCTAACTTCCACTGACACTGTCCGTACCTACCTGCGCGAAATCGGTCGCGTACCTTTGCTCACCCACGAGCAAGAGATTTTGTTTGGCAAACAGGTACAGCAAATGGTTGCACTGATCGCCATCAAAACTCAGCTAATTGAGACAAATAGCTGTGAACCCAGCTTAGAAGAATGGGCAGCAGCAGCAGAAACCAATGTAGAGACCATGCAGCGCACCTTAGCAGCCGGAGAACTGGCTAAGCGCCGGATGGTGGAAGCGAACCTGCGTTTAGTCGTATCGGTAGCCAAGAAGTACATTAAGCGCAACATTGACTTATTGGATCTGATTCAAGAAGGGACGATCGGGATGCAGCGGGGTGTAGAAAAGTTTGACCCCAGCAAAGGCTACCGCTTTTCTACCTACGCATATTGGTGGATTCGTCAGGCAATTACTCGTGCCATTGCCGAAAAAGCACGGGCGATTCGGTTGCCAATTCATATCACCGAAAAGCTGAACAAAATCAAAAAAGCCCAGCGCAACTTATCTCAACAGCTTGGCCGCGCCGCCACTGTGGCTGAGCTATCTGGGGAATTGGAACTCACTCCCAAACAGGTGCGCGAGTACCTCGAAAGAGCTCGTCAGCCTCTTTCGTTGGATTTGCGAGTAGGTGACAATCAAGATACCGAACTTGGCGACTTGTTAGAAGATACTGGCGCTTCTCCTGAAGATTTTGTGGTGCAAGCTTCACTGAAAATGGATCTAGAGCGAATGATTGGCGAATTAACCAACCAACAACAGCAGGTGCTCACCATGCGCTTTGGTCTGAAAGATAGCCAGCCCCTCACCTTGGCCAAAATCGGCGAAATGCTGAACATTAGCCGGGAGCGAGTGCGCCAAATCGAGCGGGAAGCGATCGCCAAACTGCGTAAGCGCAAAGACGACATCCGCGAATATGTAGCATAAATCTTGATGATCTGGGGGATACCATCCCCCAGCG
>JAYUSV010000263.1:0-2043 GCA_043755495.1 Synechococcales cyanobacterium | reverse complement strand
CTGGAATGAATCCCTACCTAGAGAATCCAGAATTTTGGACAGAAGTTCATCATCTGTTGATTAGTGTTTTGGCTGAAACCCTAAACCCTCAGCTTTTGCCTAAATATCGGGCTGCGGTGGAAAAACGAATTTATCAAATTACTGAAGATGGTGCTGTGTTGGTGGGGATTACTGACGTGACAATTGGGCAATTTAAGCAAACTAGATTGGAACGCTCTCAAATGTGTCCGGCGATCGGCGCTGATATTCATAATTCTAGTGGTAGAGAGGCTTATGCCCAAATTCAAGATCGTCTGACCGAAACATCTATAACCAGCCCCTGTGGTACAATCTGTCTATTGACTGCAAAGATTCTACATGCCGTTAATAGCCACGTTCAGACAGTCCTAAGCCAAGCCTCCGCAATTATAAAAACAAGAGTAATTAACCATGCCTACTCAACTCTTAGTTATCATTAAAAATGGTAAAATTGAGCCTCTCGAACCGATTGACTTTCCTGAAGGCACTAAGCTAATCATAACGATGAATTCCTCATCAGAAATAGCAAGAGATCCAGAATCAGAATATTGGTATGCACTATCTTTGCAAAGACTAAGTAGAGCCTATGGTGCTGATGAGCCAGATTATGAACTATCTCAAATAAAGGAATTTAATCCTAGCTATCAAAATCAATTCTGAGGAAAATATCGAAATTAATTGACACTCTTGATACCAAAATAACTATGAATAATCAACTGATAGACTCTTTAGCACAAGTGATTCGTTCATTGCCCACAGAAGAACGCGCTGCTTTAACAGAACAGCTTTTCTTCGATTGTACTTATCCCACCACTCAAGAACTCACTAGCCTTGCTCTGAAATCGGGTAGTTTCGATTTTCTATCTCAGGAGCCAGACCTGTACAGCATCACAGACGGAGAGCCAATAACGTGCCCATAGCAAAAGGCGATATCATTTTGGTGCCCTTTCCATTTACAGATCTCAGTGAAACTAAACTAAGACCTGCTGTTGTATTGTGGGTCGATCCTAAAGGTCAAGATGTCACTCTGTGTTTTATTTCTTCTCAGGCGATTGATAAAGTTACAGATGATGAGTTTGTCATTTCACCCAGCGATTTAGAATTTGATCAAACTGGTCTTAAAAGCCCTTCCAAGGTGAGAGTTGCCCGTATTATCACCTTAGAAAAATCACTATTGCAGCGTCGCTTAGGTCAACTTAACTCTCAGTATCTTCAGCAACTGAATCTGTGTTTAGTTAACGCTTTCCAAATCAATTCTTAAATTTCATGCTTCAAGATCGATCCTGGCGAGTTAGCTACTCTAGCAACGAAAACAACCCGATCGCCGAATTCTATGTCCCTGCTTTAGAATGTGCAGTGCAATACGATCGCAAATCTGGTTTTTGGATCTAAGACGATTCATTGATCAAGGTGCTTTCCACTTCTGCTTCCATGGTCAAGGAAATTTCTTGCAGTCGATCAAGCATCTTACTCTCAGCGCCCGGCCACATGCCGCGCTGATTGGCTTCTAATAGTCGATCGGCTATATCTCTGGCTGCCCAAGGATTGCAACGCTCCATAAATTTATGTACTTTTGGCTCCAACAAATACGCCTCGGCGACTCCCTCATACATGTGGTCTGCGACACAGTTTGTAGTGGCATCGTAAGCAAACAAAAAGTCCATGGTTGCGGCCATTTCGGCGGCACCTTTATAGCCATGGCGCATTGCTCCCTCGATCCATTTGGGGTTTACTACCCTCGATCGATAGACCTTGGTAATTTCTTCATTTAAGGTGCGCACCTTGGGCTGTGCCATAGTGGAATTATCACCGCAGTAAACCGTGGGAACATTGCCACTAATGGTTTTAATTGCTGCTGTTAGACCGCCTTGAAATTGATAGTAGTCATCAGAATCAAGCAAGTCATGCTCGCGGTTATCTTGGTTTTGCAACACAATTTGCATTCCGGCCAAGCGCTGTTGAAAAGCCTCGGGAGCAGCAGTACCGACTCCTGCTCCTCGATAGGCATAGCTACTCCAGTTAATA
>JAYUSV010000262.1:0-19767 GCA_043755495.1 Synechococcales cyanobacterium | reverse complement strand
ACTAAATTCCTCATGGATCATGAAATATGGATGGGACAATGGGTCGATGCGTTAGATTTAGATGTTTACCTAAACACACCTTAATGTGTGACTAAAAGTTATTATGCCCGAAAACCACGAAAACTAATCTGGGTACCAGAACATACCTTTGATTCCTTCTGGGTCTTCTACAAAACCCATGCCGTCGTAGAATCCTACCACATGTGAGTCGGCGAATAGCGTAATATTGCTGATGTCTTCGCTGCGAATCTTTTTAATTAGGTATTTCATCAGCGCTTTGCCCATTTTTTTTCCTTGAAAATCGGGATGCACCACCACGTCCCAAATCGTGGCATTAAAGGCTCCATCGGAAGTAGCTCTGGCAAAGCCAATCATCCGGCGGGTTTTGCCCCGCGTCTCCCACATAGAAACCACCAAAAAACTGTTTTGCAGTGCCTTGCGCAGCTTCCGTAACGGACGACGCGCCCAGCCCACCGCATCACAAAGCTCCTCTAGTTCATAGAGGTCTAAGTCACGGTTCAGGCTGAGGAAAATCGGGTTTTTACCCGGAGGGTCGAAGCCCACTGTCTGAATCGACACCATGGCGCTATTGGCTTGAGGCGCTGCAACATTACTCTCGGCGACACTAAACAGACTTTTCCAGAAAACCATGGAGTACTAAAAAATCAAAAGGAGTGATAATAGCTTAAGCAAAAACTCTGCTGTGGCTGAGTTTCGCTAAACTTCTTGCAGAATCATAACATTTTACCCCTGTGGAAACAGGAGATCTTGATGGGCGATCGAAACTACTTTTCGGCAATTTATGGCCATCAGGCCGCGATCGAACTGCTCACCCAAGCCGTTGAGCGACAGCGGATGGCTCCGGCTTACTTATTTTATGGGCCAGCAGGCATTGGCAAAGCCCTGGTGGCTCGTTGCTGGGTAGAAATGCAGCTCTGCGCCAGGTTAGACCTGCCGGAAAAAATTGCCGCTCAGCAAAAAATCCGCCAGGGCAATCACCCGGACGTGCTCTGGGTTGCTCCTACCTATACCCATCAAGGCAAAATGCTTTCTGCTAGCGAAGCTGCCGCAGCCGGTGTTAAAAAGAAAGCACCGCCCCAAATTCGGATTGATCAAATTCGCCAAATCACTCAATTTTTATCTCAGCCACCTTTGATAGCCGATCGAGCCATCGTGGTAATTGAGCAGGCCGAAACTATGGCTGAGGGAGCAGCGAATGCCTTACTAAAAACTTTAGAAGAGCCGGGATCTGCCACCTTAATTTTGCTCACTGATAATATGGCTGTACTGTTGCCCACTTTAATTTCTCGCTGTCAGCGGATTCCTTTTCGGCGGCTCAGTGGTGCAGACTTCAGTGAAATTTTGACTGGTCTAGAACGCGCTGATATTTTACAAGACGAAATCTTAATTGCTCTAGCCCAGGGTAGCCCTGGACAGTCGATCGAACTAGGTGAAAATTTAGCCGCCATTGATAGTGAAATCAAAGCGGCTTTGCTGCGGCCAATTAGCAGTATTGCAGTTGCGTTGGGATTGGCTAAAACAATCGATAAAGAAGTGGATAGTTTTAGCCAATTGGCGCTCTTGGAGTATCTGCAGTTTCATTATTGGCAGCAGCGCCAAGAGGCCCAACTGGTGGGGGCGATCGAAACTAGTCGTCGCCAGCTTTTATCTTATGTCCAGCCCCGTTTGGTCTGGGAATGTCTGCTGCTAGCAATGGTTAGCGTGAAAAAAAGTTAGTGCGGCGGGGAGACTGTTTGTGCAAGCAGCGCTCTAGCAACTGCATCCGATACAACTGCTGAAAACGTTTGGGGTTTAAAACTACCTTGAATTTGGGATGAAACAATGGCTGATTAAGAAATGGCCAGAGTGGAAACTGAAGTTTAGCTGCTTTATCGAAGTCCATAAAGAATCAAGGGGATGTAGTTTTAAGTAGGGTTTGGCTAGCCCAGATCACAGAAGGATAATGTCTCTTGCAACGAGTGACCCAGATCGCAATCTCAATAAAAACAATGTGCCATGAATCGATCGATTAAAACATCCGCCATTTCTTGTATTCAGCCTTTTTTCAGCCACAAGCAGCAAAACCTGGGGATATTGACACCTTAGACTGCTGAATCACAATATGGTTCGTTTAATTGGTATCCTTCTGATAGGATCAGGAGTAAGTAAAAGAGGTCAAAAAATGAAACATAACTTAGCGGTATCTTTTAGTCTACTTTGTGCCGTACTCATTAATGTATCTACCTTGTGCGCTAAAGCAGCAGAAAACTCTGGGCAGACAGCCACAGCTCCAGCAGGAAAAGAAACTATCCTTCCCAATGGAACAAAAATTTTAGTTGATGGAACTATTGTTCATCCTAACGGAACTAAAGTACTTCCTAACGGAAACATGATACTTCCAGATGGTACTGTTATAAAACCACAGTAAGCTATGGATAGATAATACAGTTTAAAGAATTCCTTTGCTTGTAAAAAAAGTTAGAATGTAACTCTAAAGCTGTATTCCTCATTTGCATCTATTCTTTCTGGGACGAATGTAACATCCAGAAACAAGACATTTTCCTCAAAAATGGGTATGAATGATAGTACGCCATCTGTAAATCTACCATCTGAAGATAATCCACAAGCACCTCCCCAAGAATTGTACTCATTACCACCATTGTCTTTCGCATGTCCACACCAAGTAAATAATAAGGCTCCTTCCGTTTCAGGATTTATGTAAGGAACAGGTGGAGTAATCCTATAACTAATCCGGATTGCATGATCATCTACGCAAAGATTGAGTACATGTAATTCATACTTGGATGCCATTATTGAAAATTGCTGATCAATTGTAATAGGAGCATTTTTTATATGCATTTTAAAACTCTATAGATGCTTATCAAATAAAGTATGACTAATTAGAAGTCCAGTTACTCATATTTTTGAAATAAGTAGACTTAAACTAATTGATGGAAAATATCATGAGTTTCAGTATTGTATCACACTTAATAAAAAATCAAACCGCCTTACATTCAACAGCGCGAAGTACATAGACTCTACTTTTTGCTCCAACACCTTTTACGAACCATATAAATTTTACTTTATTGCCAGTTTGAAGCCTGAAAGAACCTTTACTACCAAGTCGATTGTAAGGAAGTATGCTACCATGAAAATCATAATTTGATGGTTCGTTTAAGTGTGGCGCGTAAGGAGGATTTATTTTATAGTCTTGAACAATTGCTTCAATCATATATACAGAGGCGGTATCACCTATTAAAAGTCTTGAACTGGGTGATAGTTGAAAGCCAAAATCTAATCTACCATCCTCACGACGAGTGTTAAAAGTCACATCACCTGTTGGATGTTCAAACTTCCCCTCACACAAACCATTTTTGCCATCAGCAAGCATGATTTTTTTCCCATTAGTGATATTAAGTTCAGAATTATTTTTTAGTGTGATGTCTGAGATATTATTGAATGATGTATTTGAGTTAAGGGCACAAGCACGAGTTTGAATCAAAATAAGTTCTAATGATGAAATTATACTGATTAGTATGGAAAATATTGTATTTTGGTTATTCATGCAAAGGTAGTAAATAAGACCTTTTAAACCATACAGTATATCAACAATATAAACAATGGTTTACTAGAAAAATATTGCACTCGCTAATTTTTCAGCAAGCACCTTAGACTTAACAGCCATTCCCACAAAAAGGAAAAAATCAGTGCTTTACCCGTGTCTCCATTCAAAGTAGCTCCGATGGCTTTCCATGAGTCGAATAAAGCGCACAGAACTTCAATTGAGTCACCGCCATATCAGCCCTCCCGATAAGCGGAATCGAACGGGACATCATTGAATTCAGAGAGGTGATGTGTCTCCTAAAGGAGACACATCACCCCAAACCCACCCCATTTGGCGGATGCATTGATATGCTAACTCAACCGGTTGAATTCTAGGCTGGGGCGGTTTCCTGGTCGTTGCTCAGGCAATAGTAAATGCCCCGCTTGGCAGTTAACTCTTGATGGGTGCCAACTTCTGCCACCATGCCTCGATCCATCACCAAAATTTGATCAGCCATTTGCACGGTGCGCAAACGGTGAGTGATGCAGAAAATGGTGATGCCCCGGAAGTTGTTAACTAAATTACGGCAGACTTGGCGCTCGGTGTCGTAATCTAAAGCACTAGTGGCCTCATCTAAAATCAACAGGCGCGGGCGCTGAAGAATGGTTCTGGCGATCGCAATCCGCTGTTTTTGTCCCCCAGACAAATTGGAACCCCGTTCACCAACGCGGGTGTTGTAGCCATTGGGCAAAGTCATAATAAAATCGTGTGCCACCGCAATTTTGGCAGCCTGGACAATTTCTTCAGCTTCGGCATCAGGATAGTTGATGGCAATGTTGTCTTGCACAGTGCCTTCAAACAGCATCGGATCCTGAGAAACAATCCCCACCTGCGATCGGAGAGAATACAACTCAACTTTGTTGATGTCGTAATTATCAATCAAGATCCGCCCCTGAGTGGGTTCATACAACCGGGGCAGTAGCTTCATCAGGGTACTTTTGCCCGAACCACTCTGACCCACAATGCCAATGAAAGAGCCTGTCTCGAATTCAGCATTCACCCGGTTGAGCTGCGGTCTGCCCTGGCTGCCAAACTGGAAAGTGACATCTTCAAAAATCACCTTGCCCCGAATCAGCGGCATGGGCACGTTGAAACGGTTGTCGTCATCTACTTCTAGGGTGGCATCGACTACATCGCTAAGACGCTCGATCGACAGTGCTGTTTCTTGGAAGTTTTGCCAAATAGTTAATAGCCGTAGCAAGGGGCCAGTCACATAACCCGCAATAATCCGGAAGGCAATTAACCCCCCCAGAGTCATTTTATTTTCTAACACCAGCGAAGCCCCTGCCCACAACACCAAAATCCCGGAGAGCTGGTTCAAGAAGTTACTGATTGAACTGGCCATAGTGTAAGTCAGAGTGCCCTTAAAACTGGCGGCAATGTATCGATCGTAGAAGGTCTGCCACTGGTTGCGACTGCGCCGCTCCATGCTCTGGGCTTTGACTGTGTAGATACCACCGAGGGCTTCTACTAGATAGGATTGGTTTTGGGCATTGCGCTCAGCTTTTTCGCGGAGCTGGGTGCGAACGATCGGCGACACAATAAAGCTCAAAATCACAAACAGCGGAAGGGTAGATAGCGCCACAGCAGTCAAAAATGGACTGTAGAACAACATCACCACAATGTACATCACCGAGAAACCAGCATCTAAAATTGTGGTAAGAGCAGTGTTAGTAAAGAACTGCCGAATTTTATCTAGCTCGGCAACTCGCGTAGATAGTTCTCCTACTGCTCGCCGGTCGAAGTAGCTTAGGGGCAAGTGGAACAAGTGATCAATAATTTTGGCGGCCAAGGCTAGGTCAATGCGGTTGGTGGCATTGGCGAAGGCGATCGATCGCAAGCTGGTGAGGATATTCTCGAAAAAAGCCACCCCAATCAGCAAGGTTACAAAAACTGGCAGAGTTGCTGCGCTATTGTTGTTTAGCACTTTATCAATAATCACCTGAAGCAACAGCGGGTTGGCTAAACCAAACAACTGCACAAAGAAAGAAGCCACCAAAACTTCTACCAACACCTTAAATTCTGGAGTGAGGTAGGGCACAAACCAGCCCAACCCAAATTTCTGGCGCTGCACGTTTTTGGTTTCTTGCAAAATCAAGATCTGCAAGGGAGCTTTCTCATCGCCTACCAGCCGCAGGAACTGCTTCATGCTCAGTTTTTGAATGCCTTCGGAGGGCACACCCAAAACTATCTGACTCTCACTGGTGGCATATACCACCGCATAGCTGCCCTGCCAGGGCAGAATTGCGGGCTGGTTAATGCGCATAATTTGGTTGGCCGGAATTTCCATCAGCCGCCCCATTAGTCCCAATACATCGGCGATCGCCGCACAGAGCTGCAATGAAGCTTGACCGTTCCTGGCCAACTGCATATCAATAATCCGCTGTACGGTATCTCGGCGATATTTAATGCCCAAATACATACTCAGCATTTGGAAGCAGGCTAAAATACCATTGCGTAAGCCTTCGCCCCGCACAAATGGGTAGCGACTATTGCTATTTTCGACGGTTAGCTCGGTCTGAGGGAAAGCAAACTCGCTGTTGGTAACTTGAAAATCTGTTTCTGGCGCATAGTCTATCAGCGCCGTGGGAGTCATTTCAAACAGGCTAGAGTCATCTTCCTCTACCAGCTCTTCAGCAATCGATAGCAAATTGGCATCAATCCCCACCAACCGATATTGGCTATGTTCTTCAGGGGAGTTTTTCAGCGGAATCCCTTGCTTAGAACCTTCGGCTCGACTATCGAACCACACCCGGTAATCACTGGGAGTAAAGCTGCTGGCAACCTCGGCATTTTGCCAAGCACTGCGCACTAGCTGATAAATATTTTTGCTTTTGGGCGGCACCAGGTTGGATTGTAGCCAATATTGAGTGATTAGGTCATAGACCTCGGCAATGCTGGGCTTTTTAAACCCTTCGGCCATTTCTGGATATTGTTTGAGCAAGCGCATAAACTCAGGAGCTGGCAGCACAAAGCAAATGGTTTCTTCGGAGGCCACGGCAGTTTCGCAAGGTACTTCCCGGATCAGACTTGGCCAGCCTAAAATTTCCCCGGCTTCCAAAATTTTTAGAGGCACGGTTTTATTGGTGGTCGGATCAATGCCGATCGATCGCACCTTGCCATTGAAGATCACCGAAATATTCTGGGGCATCTGGTTTTTGAGCTGCATCTTTTGCCCCATGCGAAAGCGCAGGGGCTTGAGCTTGCTCACACAGTTGCGCAGCTCGTTTTGCGGCAGTCGATCGAAAGGCGATACCGTGGCCATAAAGGCGTAGATATCGTGGCCGCTGAGGGCGGACCCTGGAGCAGGATTCGGGCTGTTGGAATTGGTCTGACTATTCATAAAAATAAAGGAGATTTAAACCGAGATCAGTTGCAGTTCGTTTTCTACCAACATGGTTTTTTGCACTTCGGCGTTGACCCAGATGTTAAATAGTTCCTCGGTTAGCCGTTGCCGGGTCGGGTCGTCTAGCTCCGCCGGAATCAGAGCTTCGAGTTGCATCACTACCCACCAGCCACTGACATTCATTGGTGACAAGACTTCTTCCAGTTGAGCCGAGACCAACGCTCCAGCTAAAGTGGGGTCTAATCTACCCAGTTCGATCGGGCCGCTAATCCCCCGAGTTTTAGACTCAATGCCGCTGGAATAGCGGGGAGCCAGTTCTGAAAAGGTGGCTTCTTTAGATAGCAGCCGAAAGTAAATTTCTTCGGCAATATCCACATCTTTGACCCGCACCATCGAAAACACCACCTGATCAATTTGGGCTTTGCGCTGTACAAAATGTGATTCTACCTGCACATCCCATTTGGTCGTTTTGAATTTTTGCAGGCGCAGCTCCCGCGAAATTAAGGTCATCAGACCATCCCGAGTAAGGTGCTGTTGCTCTAGCCATTTCTCTAATTCTTGATCGGTATTAATCTGGTTTTGTTGATAGAAGCGTTTGATCGCCTCCATTTGTTCCTCTTCAGGAATCTTAAAATCGGCAATTGCTTGATCTAAAACCATTTCCTTGGCCAGTTGAGGAACTAGGCGATATTGCTCTAGTAATAGGGGCAACTGATCGGCAGGGATCGATTTATCTCCGATTTGGAGAGCAGCAGGCGTACTCACAAGTTCACACTCAAAAAGTTTGTTAGGGATATCTTACTATTGGTCAATGATATTCGGTAAAAATTTAAGACGCACATAAGTATATTTCATACTACCCAGGATCTGCCCCTGGTTGCTCCTGGTCTTCTGATCCAAACCAGCCTTGGTGCCAAGCCACTGCGGCAGCCTTTCCTTGGGCTTGGTGTTGACGATGCTTGTAGGTGCGGCGCAAGTCGGCGACTTTTGATCGGATCTCGTGAATTTGCTGCCGTAACTTGCTCAGTTCAATTTCGGCAAATTCAATTTCGGCTAGCCGCAAAAATATGACGTGAACAGGCATAATCACGGTGTTTTCAGGGTCATCTTTAGAGTCTTTTTCGACCAAAACACTTAAAATATTTGGGCGCTTGCCGCCGCCGTCACTAATTTCATCGGCTTTAACTGCGGCTTCCAACAACTGTCGTGGCACTTGCTGAGGCACTACTCGGGCCTGTTGCAGTAGGTAGTTCATTTTTTTAGATAGCCCTGGCAAAGTTAGCCCGATCGCGTCTTCGGTATTGTGTAACCAAGCACTGAGTTCTAAGGGGCTAGGAACATCGGCGATCGGCTGTAATTGTCTCAGCAAGTCAATGATCGAGTTGGTGATTGCCCGTCGCAAAGATCGTTGTAAACGCTGCTGTTGGCTAGGATCTAGCTCTAAAAATTCTAGGGGATAGCAGCTAGTGCAGAGGTGATAGCAGGCTTGAATGGAGTGGTGGCGCAGGGCTTTAGCTAAAGCAGTGAGATAGCGGCGATAGAGCTGGTAAACTTCCTGGCCTAGATCATGACTGCGATCTGCAAGCTTAACCAGATCATTTGCCAAGTTTTGGTCGGATTTGATGGCAGCAAAAAAAGATGAATCGTCCATAATGTGGGGTGTTAACGCAAATGCAAGAAATTATCTAAGGCGGCGATCGATGCCGGTGGCCAGCGACGGTTGTTTTTTACCCAATCTAGGTCTCTATAGCGACTATCTAACCCCACAGTAGCGATCCAGTTACTCTCGGCTTCGCCCTGCTCACCATTCTGCCATAGGGCAGCGGTGAGAGCCGCCCGCACGTCGGGGAAGTCACGATACTTGCGCACGATGTTTTTCATCTGGCGGATCGCTTCGGTGGTTTCACCGAGCTGATACAAAATCAGGGCGTAGTTAGCACGAGCAAAGGCAAAGCCCGGTTCTAGCTCGGTGGCACGATAAAAGTAGGTTTTGGCTTGTTGCCATTCTCTTTTGCCGGCGTGGGCGTTGCCCAAGTTATTGTAGGCCATTGCGTCTTTATCGTCGATCGAAATTATGTGTTCGTAATCGGCGATCGCTTTGTCCCATTCTTGCAATCCTTCCCAGGCCGCACCGCGATTTAAGTAGGCATCGGGTAGCTGGGGAGCAAGGCCGATCGACTTGTCAAAGTCGGCTACGGCCTCGGTAAGCTTGTGTTGACTAACCCGCGAGTTGCCTCGGTTACTCCAGATCGCTGGGTTCTCTGGAAACATCTCTAGTAACTCTGTCCAGTAGGTTTCGGCGGTGGCAAAGTCGCCGGTATTGGTGGCATTGAAGGCCGAAGTGCGCAGAGTGTCACCTCGATCGAGTTCGGCTTTGGTATAGGTGGATTTCTCGGTAGAGATCAGTTTCTCGGTGGCATGGGCAAAATCTGGCCAACCCCAAAACAGTATTAAAGCAAGGGCAATACCCCAGAGGCGAAGCAGCATGGCAATGACAGATTCAGTATTATTTCTAGCCATTGTAGCGAACTTGTTAGATTTTCCTACATCATCCGCAGCCTTTCGGTTAAAATAGACCAGAAATACCCTAGAGGCAGCTCATGACCATATCAAACCTGACCGGAAAAGTTGCACTAGTGACCGGAGCCTCTAGAGGAATTGGTGCCGTAGTGGCAAAGCTATTAGCCGATCGAGGAGCCGATATTGTCCTCAACTACCGCAGTAAAGGCCGTCGCGCCGAAGATGTGGCTGATACCATAGCAGCGATTGGTCGCCGTACTCTGCTGGCTCAAGCTGATATCACTAATGAAAACGATGTCAGCAAAATGTTTCAGGCCGTTGCCGCCCAGTTTACTAAATTGAATTTATTGGTGCTAAATGCCAGTGGTGGTCTAGAAAAAGATAAGGTTGCTGACTATGCGATGGATTTAAACCTCACCGCTCAAGAGCGCTTAGTAACAATGGCAATACCCTTGATGTCTGCTGGTGGGCGGGTTATTTTTGTGACTAGTCACCTGGCACATTTCTACAAAGAAAAGCCGGTCTTTGAAGTATATGAACCAGTGGCTGCCAGTAAATATGCTGGTGAACAAGCGCTACGTCAGCGGATTCCGCAGTTACAAGAGCTTGGCATTAGTCTAGTTGTAGTGAGTGGGGATTTAATTGAAGGGACTATTACCCCCAAATTAATGGAGCGAGCCAGCAAAGGATTAATTGATGAACGCCGCGAACAGGCTGGTTCTTTACCTACTGTGGCCGAATTTGCTGAGGCGATCACCGATGCCTGCACCAATCCCAGTCTCATTAGCGGCGAAACTATCTTTATTGGCAGTACCGAATGGTAAGCTCATAGCCACTCCCCAAACTTCAAACTTTTGGTAGATTAGCAATGTTCTGTAACGAATATTTCTTGTAGTTCACGCTTCTGCGGATTTTGGAAACTTTCGTAAGTGGCTGCCAATCTGGATTTTCTTGGTAAAAATGTTACCCCATATCCAATTAAACATAGCGAGTTAAATTAATGCGATAGCGTTCTTTTTTTGTAATCGCTACTTCCCCAACTTCCAAACGTCCTTTGCCTCGAACTGCCACCAAATCCCCAGCCTTAAGTTGAAACGATGGCTGAACAACATCTTTCCAATTCACCCGTACATCACCACCGCTTACCAAATCTACCATTTTACTTCGGGACATGCCAAAGCCCGCCGAAGCGATCGCATCCAAACGCAGGGAAGCCTCGGTAGTGACCAACTCCTTTTTCTTCGGCTCCCGAATGCGCAACTCACTAAACTCGATCGACTTCACCTTCACTGGCACCGATCGCACCTGAGTTAACGCCGCTGTCAAATAATCCAATAGCTCGGGCACAATGATCGCCTGAGCACCCTGATCACCCAATACAATTAAATCACCCGTTTTTTCTCGTACAATCCCCGCACCCAACATCGCTCCCAAAAAATCTCGATGAGTTGCCGAGTCAAACAAAAAGTTACCAGCAATCTGCACAGCCATCAGTGGCACCGCAGTTTCATCTAAAGCCAACTCCGATCGACAAATACCAATTCTTTGCCGCTCCGCTTGGGGATAACCACCCCAAGGAAAAAGCTGAATTTCGGTCAATCGGCTAAAAATACCAGTAATTTCGGCTAGCTCGGGCGGCGACAGAAAATCAGTCACAGTCATTTCCCAGGTCTTGATGGCGCTCTCGGCTAAATCGATCGCTCGGGCTACCGTGTCACGGTTTTCGGCTAATTTTAAGAGGTTTTCTCTAGGCAGCATAATGAAATTTTTTCTGGTGCTTTCTCACTCTAGGTGATTACAGACTGACTTACCACCCATTGGCTAGATTAAGACAATTACCTAGAAATAGCATCAGACAAGTGGTGTCAAACCATTAATCGTTCAGTACAAGATTGAGAGTTTGTTTGGGTTGGTCTATATAATTGAGACAGAAAGATATTAGATCTCACTTACCTTATCCTTCCGTATCTGGCCAGAAAGAACCACAGGCAGTTATTGTTGAGGGTGATCCATCTATCCCATCTATCCCATCTATCCCTAATCTATAGGATAGAAAAAAAATGATCTGAAGATTAAAAAAAATAGTATTAGTGATCAAAATTAAGCCATCACCAGCTTATAATTGAGGACAGAAATATTTTTAGCATAAGAAAATGGCCAGAATAGCAGCTCCAGCAAAACAAAAAGCATCAAAAGCTAAGGTAGAAGCCCCCGCAGAAAAAATCCTTCCTTTGACCGGCAAAGCCTTAAAAGCAAAGATTAAAGAACTTTCCAGTTTATCGAAGAGTGAAACTGCTAAAGGCTGCGGGTATTACTCAGTAGATAAAAGTGGTAATGTCAAGGTAAATCTGACAAAATTCTATGATGCTGTACTACAGTCTGAAGGAATTAATGTAGATGAAAAATCTAGCGTTGATGGTAGAGGACGTGAGGCCAGTTACCGTGCCACAGTTCACCAAAATGGTCAAATCTTGATCGGTTCGGCCTATACCCGAGCCTTGAATCTAGCTCCCGGTGACGAGTTTGAAATTAAACTTGGCTATAAGCATATTCACCTGAAAGCAATCTCCAAAGATACGGAAGATTAAGAAAGGATCCATGCCCATACTTTACTTGGGTAATATTTCGATACGGCAGATGGCAGTTGCGCTATTTGCCGTAGGGTAGGCCAGTAAAACTCATTGCTTTCATCTGAAAAGCTGGATTTGGCAGATTACTGAACCAAATTAGCAACCCCAAGGTAATCTATATATCTTGACGCGATCGCGTTGATTGAATACAGATACTTTTGTGGTGATTTTTGATGAGCAGAGTAGGAATTGGCATTCGCACCGCCAGCGCCAAACAAGAGCGCGCTGCTGGACAGATCCACGTATATGACGGCGCAGGCAAAGGCAAGTCTCAAGCTGCCTTGGGCGTGGTTTTAAGGTCGATCGGGTTAGGTATTGAAAGCAAAACCGACCATCGGGTTCTTCTTTTGCAGTTCCTCAAAGGAGCGGAGCGGGAATACGATGAAGATGCGGCGATTGCTGCTTTACGGCAGGCATTTCCACATTTGATTGATCAAGTGCGCAGTGGCCGCGCCGAGTTTTTTGATCGGGATGGCATTACTGAGTTCGATCGGGCTGAAGCGCAACGGGGCTGGGATGTGGCCAAGGGTGCAATCGCCTCGGACTTATACACTGTCATAGTTTTAGATGAACTGAGTCCAGTAATAGACCTGGGATTGCTTGACGTAGCCGATATTGTCACCACCATTGCTCGCAAAGCCCATCACCTAGAAATTATCATTACTGGCCGTGATGCCCCCGCTGAATTAATTGAGCTGGCCGATCTGCACTCTGAAATGAAGCCACACTTACACCCCGAAGCCAAGGCACAGGGCATCGAAGGGATCGAGATTTACACTGGTGACGGCAAGGGTAAGTCCACCAGTGCTCTGGGTAAGGCTTTGCAGGCGATCGGGCGGGGTATTAGCCAAGATCGGACTCATCGGGTACTGATTATGCAGTGGCTCAAGGGTGGTGATGGCTATACCGAAGATGCCGCGATCGCGGCGCTGAAGAAAAGTTATCCCCAGTTGGTGGATCATCAACGCTGTGGTGGAGATTCGATCGTGTGGCGAGGGAAGCAACAAGAAATTGATTTTATCGAGGCAGAGCGAGGCTGGGAGATCGCCAGTAGCGCTTTGGCTTCGGGGCTATACAAGACCATTATTATGGATGAGCTGAATCCAACGGTAGATTTAGATCTGCTGCCAGTGGATATTATTGTGGAAGCTTTGCTGGACAAGCCACCTGGCACCCAAGTAATTATTACTGGCCGCTGTTTCAATACTCCCAAATATTTTGATCTGGCCAGTATCCATTCTGAGATGGTTTGCCACAAGCATTATGCCAACAGCGGGGTCAATCTCCGCCGGGGCGTAGATTTCTAAATAGGTTTTAGACCATACTATAAACCGTTGAACTAGATTTTAGGGAACTTCGCCAGCATCTCGCTCACGATTGTTCCCGGATCATTCGCCTGCATAATCGATCGAACCACCGCCACTCCGGGAGCACCCGCCGCCACCACCTCTTCTATATTGGTGTGGTCAATGCCGCCAATCGCAAACCAAGGCACTGTGGAATGCTGCACCGCATAGCGCACATATTCTAACCCTGAAGCCGCTTTTCCGGCCTTAGTCGGAGTCTCATGTACTGGTCCCACCCCAATATAATCTGCACCTTCTGCTAATGCCTTGGCCATCTCTGCTGGATTAGTAGTCGATCGACCCACAATTTTATCTCGTCCCAAAATTTGTCTTGCTATATAGATAGGCAGATCATTTTGCCCCAAATGCACTCCATCAGCATTTACCGCCACCGCCAGATCCACTTGATCGTTCGAGATAAACAAAGCCCCATAACGATGACATAGCTCACATAAAGCCTTGGCTTCTTGGAATCGATCGATATTATCACCCTCTTTGCGCCGATACTGCACCAACTTTAAACCCCCATGTAATGCCTTCTCCACTGTTCCCAGTAGGTCTGGCACCGGCATGGTCACTAAATATATTTTGGCCTTAATTAAAGCCGCCATTTTAGCTGGAGTCTTAGATTCATCGATTGCCGATTCTAGAATATAAACCCGATAGCGCATCTGCTTACAGCTTGAACTCAGAGCTAGATTGTAAAGCTTGCCATATTCTTCTAGAACCCGCAGTGCTTCCTGAATACGACAGAGATTAGCAATGAGTAATCGATCAATGTTTTCTCTGGTTTCTTCTTGGGGATGACTAAGTTGAGTGCCCACATCGGTGATGGTATTCCGCGCTGCCCGTAAGTCATTGGTATGTAGAGCAGCTAGTTGCTGGCGTAAATCCTTACATTCTTGCGCTAAGACAGAGTTATCCAAGCCAAAGCGACACCATTCTTCCACAATCCGCAAACCTTCTCTGGCTCGATCGAGGTTGGCATCTAATATTCTGAGGATTTGTTGGTCGGCAGCAGCACTGCCAGAATAGCGATCAGTCATGGTTCTTTTACCTACAAAAATAATCCCCAAATCCATTGTATAGATTTGGGGTCAGTAGATTCATCAAGATGATGAATTATTTGACTGCTAATAGTTCTACATCAAATAGCAAAGTAGCGTTGGGAGGAATGCCAGCACCGGGGCTACGAGAACCATAGGCTAAATCAGCAGGAATTATTAGCTTGCGGCTGCCGCCAACTTTCATAGTGAGCAAGCCTTCATCCCAGCCTTTGATTACTTGACCTTGGCCAACATTAAAGTCGATCGTGCCGCTATCAAATTTTTGGCCATTTTCGAGAGTGCCGAGGTACTTAACTTTAACTTCTTGGCCAGCGACAGGAGTTGCTCCTTCGCCGACTTTAACATCTACGTACTTGAGTCCGGAAGGAGTGGTGATTTCAGACATATTTTTGCTGGTTGAAGTGGTCGAGGGTGCAGCGGGCGCTGCTTTTTCGGGTTTGCTAGTGTTCATGGCAATCATCTGAGTCGATGATTGACTGTCGGCTAGGGCTGCTGGGACGCTGATGAATTGAGCAAACAGTACAAAAACTGTACAGGCCATCGTCACACCCAGACAAATAAGAATTTCGCGCATAAGTGAAGATTCCAGGGAAGGTTTTTGACGATTTCAGACCAGATTCTATCATTTATCGAGTTTCATTAGGGTTGCGGTGATGGCGATGCGCCCAGCAATCCGGCCTGGATTATTTTCATCCTCAAAAAATCGAGCTGAATAACGAAGTGGGGATGGATTGGGTTCGTCGTAATTTTGAGAGTTTCCCCGACATCGTCACACCGAATTTGTCTAAATCGATCGCAAACCATTTTTCCACCCATTAAGATTTGTCTAACTTTTATCTCTTTAACAAAAGAAAATCTACCATTATAGATACTAGCCAATCGATCGGATTGTTCGTCTGGAGACAAGCTCCATTAGGATTTTAACCTCAGGCAATAATAAGTCTACTGAACTAGGTAAGCAAGAGCAGTTCCATCTATTTTTCAAAAAGGAAGGTGGCTTTATGACGATGAAAAATGTTGTTGATTTCTTTGCTGTGGTCAGAGAAGATGAGGCTTTACAACTTAGAGCCCATTTAGCTACAGATATTGACGAAATTATTGGACTTGCTGGGGAGTATGATTACAAATTTAATGGGACTGAACTACAGGCTTTTTTGGGTAAGATGCCGAAAAAGGAGTTGGCTTCTTTGATGAATCCTGGTATTGGCAATCGTTTACACATGAGTCCACGCTAGTAAAATGGTTGTGAGCCAAGACTATTTTCCTCCGATTCGGCCATTTGCTCAATAAAAGTAATCCCGACCCATCATCTAATCATTTCAATCACAGCTCAGATAGCTTCAACCTCATGCTCCTGAAGATGAGCACGAAACTTAGGATTATCAAACTTTATCAAAAGGGGAAAATTGGCACTCACCGGTCTGCCCCGCCACTCCGTAACAATTTTATCGATCGAGCCTTCATATCCTTTAATTTCTACCGGTTGACCTTTGCCACCAGGGATGTGATAGACCACAACAGATTCAGTTATCCGAACTCGATCGCCAACGTTCATATCTTATTTTCTCGGCCTGAGCGCCGCCCGAAATGGTTTGTAAGGAATCTATATTTTTGCATGGATCGATACTTTTTGAGCAACGACCCCACATATTTACTAGCCAGAAGTCAGTAAGACTAGAGAGTGGGCTAAGATAAAAGGCATTCTTAGAACTGGCGGATCCCTACTATGACCGAGCTATCTAGCCCCTCGTACCTCACCGGTAACGAACTAGCCCCCAGCTACAACATCCCAATCGTCCTGATCGCCGCCGTGATTCCGTTAGTCTGGCTTCAGACCTGGGTAGCTTTCGTCGTCGGTGTTTTTGGTTTGTTTCTGCTACTGCAAGCCGCCCTCATCCGTTTGCAGTTTACCGACACCGACTTAGTCGTGCTTCGCTCTAGTAAAGAAATTCGGCGCTTTCCTTACGCAGAATGGCAAGAATGGAAAATATTTTGGTCGCCAGTACCAGTGCTATTCTACTTTCGGGAAATCAACAGCATCCATTTTTTGCCCGTACTGTTTCAGCCTCAAGAGTTGCGCGCCTGCCTAGAAAAATATTGCCCGCGCTAAAGCCTCTATAATCTTTTGCATCAATTGCTTTTTGCCAATGAGTCCTTCCGATCAAGATCTACCATTAGAATTGCCAACAGAGTTACCAGTTAACTCTGTTCCCCCAGCCATCAATGCTGAGCTGCAACAGCAAATTTCGATCGCCCATCAAGCCTACGAGCAAATGACCCAAGCGGCTTTGGCTGATTTGGAGCTGCGACGGCAAAATTTGAAAATATCGATCGAACAGCTAGAGCGCAAGCGCGATCGAGTACAGGCCGAAATTGCCCAGAGCTTTGCCGGTTCTTCTCAAGAAATTGCTGTGCGCATTCAGGGCTTTAAAGATTATCTGGTGGGTAGCCTCCAAGATTTGGTGACAATCGCCGAGGAAATAGAATTTTCGGAACCGGTTTCTTTTCCTGAACCAACCAGACCAGTAGAGATAGAACCAGCAGTAGCCACCAGTATTCCTCCCGCCCAATTTCGGGAACCAGCCTATCAATCTAACGCCCGTCGCATTCGGGAACTACTCAAGCAGTACCAAACAGCCCCCGATTACTACGGAGCACCCTGGCAGATCCGCCGGACTTTAGAGCAAATCCATGTCGATCGAACCAGAGAGTGGTTTTTGGAGCAAGGAGGACGTGGCACCCTCAAATCTACCGGCAGTAGCCGATTACAAAATATTTTGATTGGCACCACGGCTATTTCGGTGCTGAGATCGCTTTACGGTGATTATTTGCGGGTGTTGATCTTGGCCAATACTCCCGAGCGCTTGGGTGACTGGCGTAGAGGGTTGCAAGATTGTCTGGGCTTAGAGCGCAGCGATTTTGGCCCTAACGGGGGGGTAATTTTGTTTGAAGAAGCCGAACCAATGACGCTGAAAGCTGAGAGAATTATGGCCGATCGAGATATGCCATTTATTATTTTGGATGATTCTGAAGGCTTGGTTAGCTTGGCGCTGCTGCAATACCCTATTTGGTTGGCTTTTGCTCCAGAAGTAGCTCAATATAATACTGACTACCGTTATTAATTTTATCGACCATGATATTTGCTATTGCTGCGGCCTTACTGATTGGAGCTTATTTGCTGGGTTCTTTCCCCACTGGTTATTTAGCTGGTCAGTTACTTCAAGGAATTGATATTCGGGAGCATGGCTCTGGTTCTACCGGAGCGACCAATGTGCTGCGGACTTTGGGGAAGGTGCCGGGTTCAGCGGTGTTACTGACCGATGTACTCAAGGGAGTCGCCGCCGTGAGCTTGGTACAGGTAGCGTTGATCCTGAAGCCGTTACCCGAAATTCAAACCAGTCTCTCGTTGTTAGTAGTGGGTACGGCAGCCATGGCCATTTTGGGTCACAGTAAGTCGGTGTGGCTAGGTTGGAAGGGTGGTAAGTCGGTAGCGACTGGTTTGGGAGTGTTGCTGGCGATGAATTGGCAAGTGGCGCTGTTGACCTTGGGAGTATTTGGGGTGTCGATCGGAATTACCCGGATTGTTTCAATTAGCTCAATTTTTGGGGCTTTGGCAGTGGCAATGTTGATGTTTATCTATCATCAGCCTACGGCTTATGTGATTTTTACAGCGGTGGGTGGCGGCTATGTAATTTGGCTGCACCGCGCCAATATTCAGCGGTTGCTAAATGGCACTGAACCACAGCTCGGCAAAGGTTCTACATCTTCAGAATCCACTCAACAGCCCTCCTAGGTTTACTAGCAGGGCCGTGAGAGTTTAGATTATTGGGTCAGACTAATTACTTTTGCTTTGGTTTAGCCTGTTGTGCCTGAAGGCGGCGAAGTTGCTCGGCTTTAAAACTATTGGCAGCACCATTAATTTGCTGACTTTGTTCTCGTGAAAATTCACTGGGGTCGCGTAGTCTGCCATTTTGGACGTTTTGGATGAGCTGCAAAATCCCACCAGTGTCACCAGAAGATGCCCGGGTCAGTGGGTCACGAGAGTCACCACTGTTGCCAAAAACGGCTTGGGCACTGGCTGGTTGTCCGGTCAACAATCCGGCGGTGAAAGTTCCACCCACCATCAGACCGGCCAGGAGAAAACTGAATTTAGACATGGTTATTAGTTTTTGATGACTTGATACCTTGACCTTTATTTTACACGTTCTGTTCCAATGTGGTTACAGTTAGGCCAGAAGACGGGTAGTTATTTAAGGTTGACTATAATTTTAGGCTAACCGGCGACGAAGTAATGGCTGAATAATCACCAGCGATATCAACGCAAACCCAGTTAGCACCAGTAATGCAGCCCCAAAGCTCACATCCGCCCAAGGGGCATTAATAATAATACTCGACCATTGCCACTGGGGATTGGTGTAGAGATAGCGAATTGGCTCGATCGCGTAACTCAAAGGATTTAGACAGGCGATCGTCTGCAACCAGGTGGGCATGAAGGATAAAGGAGCCAAAGCAGTACTGGCAAACAACAAAGGCAAATTGGCCACAAAGATCACCGCGATCAGCTCAATATGACCGGGCAAAGCAAAGGTCAAACCCAAGCTTAAGGCCGTCACACCTACTACTAGCAGCAAAACTACCAGTAGGATAATTGCCGCACCGCCAAATCCTGGTAAGCCCGCACCCAACAGAGCACTAAGACCAACGATCGCCACTACTTGCAGCAAGGTCAAAGCAATAATGTAAATGGCCGAGGCTGCAACGATCGAGTAGCGACTAGCCAAGGGAGCTACTAATAGGCGGTTGAGGAAGCCAAACTCTCGATCGAACATCACTGGCAACCCAGCATTCAACGCACCAACAAAAGCGGTGAACACAATCACACCCGCGCCCAAGAAGTGACCATAATCAGTGCCAAACAAATCTTTCGGAATATTTTGAAACAAGGCTCCAAACAACAGCAGCCACATCAACGGCTGCACAATCCCAGCAACCAAAGTGCTAGGACGACGTTTTAGCTGGATAAACAGGCGAGTGGTCAGACCCAGGGTTTCTTGCATAAAGTCGCTGAAAGCGCTGGTTTCGGGTAATCGATCGGTGCGGGGCTGCCAGTCGGCGATGGTTTTGGGCGAAGTGCTGATAGTCATGGTTCAATCCTGTTAGTTTTTCATGCTTTGTTTTTTTTCGGCCTTGAGGTCGCGGCTGCCTGCGGTAGCCATTTCTGCATCCATCAAGGTTTTGCCGGTGGCGGCCAGGT
>JAYUSV010000261.1:0-2052 GCA_043755495.1 Synechococcales cyanobacterium | reverse complement strand
GGAAAACAAGGGCTATATGACATCTTGGTACACCTGTGGTGACGTACTAGAAAGTGCCTCATTTATGGTGAGCCTAGCCGATGGACATCAGATCAGGTTCTTTGTCTCTGACAGCAGCATTAACTGGACTGAGCGCCGTGATGGTCGTGAGCTAATGAAGATTGAAGGTGCCGAAGCTATCGGCCAACTGCAAGAACTCGAAAATCTCCTGAAGTCTCCTGTACCAGTCTTAGCTGCTCGGTAGGGTATTCACAGATGCCATTTAGCTATCTGTGATGCTAACGTCGAAATATCAAATAAAAATACTCACCTCCGCCCTTCATGCAACCTTACACAGCCTCACTCCAAGCAGGATGGCAGCATCAGTTTGTAGAGACCAATAACATTCGTCTGCATTGTGTTACTCAAGGAGAAGGGGAGCTAGTAATTTTACTCCACGGGTTTCCGGAGTTTTGGTATTCTTGGCGGCACCAGATTCCGGTATTGGCACGCCACTTTAAAGTGGTAGTACCAGATTTACGTGGATACAATTATTCTGACAAGCCCGAAAGTGGCTATGACTTAGATACTCTCAGCAACGACGTGACTGGGTTGATCAAGTCTTTGGGCTATACCAAGGCTCACATTGTTGGTCACGACTGGGGTGGGGCGATCGCCTGGCATATTGCCCAAAAGTTTCCCCAGGCATTAGACAAGTTAGCGATTTTAAACGCTCCACATCCCCAACAGTTTTTACAAGAAATCGGTACCAACTTCGACCAGTTAAGGCGAAGTTGGTATCTTTTTGCTTTTCAGATGCCGGGGATTCCGGAATGGCTGATTCAGCAGAACATTAAAGAATTTGTCCTAAACGTCTTTCGGGGTCAGGCTGTACGTAAAGGAGCTTTTAGCGCCGAAGACAACCAGATTTATCAGGAAGCATTAGCTAAGCCGGGTGTTTTGGGTGCAGCCTTAAATTACTATCGCAACTTGTTGGCTCCCCAAAATTGGCTAGGTAGCCTGGGCACGACTCAAAGACTAATTACTTCCCCAACTTTAGTGTTGTGGGGTGAGGAAGACAGTATGCTCAGCCAAAAATTAACCAATGGCATGGCTAAGTTAGTCAGCGCACCGTTTCAACTGAAATTGATCCCTCAATGCGGTCACTGGATACAGCAGGAAGTACCGCAAACGGTAAACAGGGAACTAATTAGTTTTTTTCGAGAAAAGATCACTTTGTAATTTTGATGATAGTTGTGATCTTACCGAATCAGGCTGTCGGCTACTTTGATCACATCTTGCATTTCGGTAACGTCATGAACGCGCAGTATATCGGTACCCCGATCGATTGCCACACAGCACGCTGCTGCTGTTCCCCAAAGTCGGTCGAGTGGATCTGGTCTACCTAGAATATGACCAATAAAACTCTTACGCGACACTCCCACTAGTAAAGGATAAGGCAATCTATCTCGCAATTTGTCTAGGTTTTTCAGTAACTCAATACTCTGGTGAGCAGTCTTAGCAAAGCCAATGCCGGGATCAATAATAATATTGTGCTGGGCAATACCACACTTGATCGCCGCCGCAATCTGTGCCTCCAAAAAATCACCAACTTCCGTTACCAGATCTTGATATTCCGTCAGGCTTCGCATAGTTTTAGGATTGCCGCGCATGTGCATTAGGCAAATCGGCACCCCCAACTTAGAAACTACCTCTAACATCGCGGGATCTTGAACTCCACCAGAAATATCGTTCACCCAAGTAGCTCCGGCTTCCACCGCCGCTTGAGCTACAGCAGCTTTGGTAGTGTCGATCGAGATTGGCATCGCTCCCAACTGCTCTCGAATCCCGATAATTACCGGCATCACTCGATCGAGTTCTTCTTGCAAACCCACTGGAGCTGCGCCTGGGCGCGTCGATTCGCCGCCAATATCTAAAATATCAGCGCCAGCTTTCACCAAGCGCAGTGCTTGTGTACAAGCCCTAGCCGCAGTTGCATACTTGCCGCCATCACTAAAGCTATCGGGGGTGACATTGAGTACTCCCATTAAGTAGGTGCGGCTGCCCCAGTTG
>JAYUSV010000260.1:0-2052 GCA_043755495.1 Synechococcales cyanobacterium | reverse complement strand
TCAAAAAACATCTGTCCGCTTAGAGCTGGTATCAGAAAATTTGGTTCGATCGACAATCTAGTGTAATCAATGGCATAATTGTGCGGAGTCTTTTCCTTAAATGTTATGACCGAACTCCAGCGCACCCCTCTTTATCAACAGTCGATCGAACTCAAGGGTAGGATGACCGCCTTTGCTGGTTGGGAGATGCCGGTGCAGTTCAGCGGCCTGACTAACGAACATCAGGCCGTGCGGAACCGGGCTGGGATGTTTGATATTTCCCATATGGGGAAATTTTTCTCACCAGATCCCAATTCCATCAACTTGTTGCAGCAACTAGTGCCTTCGGACTTGAGTAAGCTGCAAGTTGGACAAGCTCAATATACTGTTTTGTTGAACGAGCAAGCCGGAGTGATTGACGACATTATTGTTTACCTGGAAGCGGCTGGCCAAGTAACCTTAATTGTGAATGCTGGCACCAGAGAGGCTGATTTACAGTGGCTGCGTTCATATATTCCCGATATGCAAGATCGATCGGCTGATTTGGCTTTGATCGCTGTGCAAGGCCCGCAAGCCGTGAGTATTTTGCAGGGCTTTGTGAATGGTTCAATCGATCATCTGCCAAACTTTGGTCATTGCCGCGTTCAGGTTTATGGAACTGAGGCTTTTATTGCCCGTACCGGCTATACCGGTGAAGATGGCTGCGAGGTGATGTTACCGCCTGCTGCGGCTGTGAAATTATGGCAAGAGTTAGGTGCAGCCGGTGTGACTCCTTGCGGTTTAGGTGCGCGCGATACTCTGCGCTTGGAAGCAGCAATGTGTCTTTATGGTCAAGAATTAAGCAGCACCATCAATCCTTTAGAAGCTGGTTTGAATTGGTTGGTACATTTAGATAAACCCAATTTTATTGGCCGGGAGGTATTGATTGCCGCAAAGGAACAAGGCTTACAGCGAAAACTAGTAGGACTGGAACTAGAGGGGCGACATATTGCACGACATGATTACCCAATTTATCATCAGGGTCAGCAGGTCGGTATTGTTACCAGCGGCACGCTTTCACCAACTTTGGGTAAGCCGATCGCCCTTGGATATGTGCCAACAGCCTTGAGTAAGTTGGGTCAGGAACTGGCGATCGAAATCAGAGGCCAGCAATACCCGGCGCGGGTAGTGAAAAAGCCTTTTTATAAACGAGCTAGCTAATACTTCACCAGATTGGCTTCGAGGCGCACCATCATCACATGGGCATAACCCCATTGGTCTAAGGGATGTGCTTCTAAATATTTATCGATGAAATGTTCAATAAAATCTTCGCGCTGTTCGATCGGCACACAGTGAGTAAAAGGCATCCAAGTGGTGCGAATCCAACTAGTTAAACCGGCACGACCTTGATGAGTCATATCTTTGGGAGCTAATCGAAGCTGCTCGATTTTGAAGCTAGTTTCTTCTAGCCATAGCGAATAGTCTTTATCGCTATAAAACGAATAAGTGCTATGAAAATTACGGAACCATGGCTCCCAGGTTTCTAACACCATCAACTCTGCAAAAATTCGCAGAATCTCGGCTGCATTGCCTTGGCCACCACAAGACACTACTAACCTGCCACCACTCCGCAGGACTTGGCTCGCTCCCCGTAAAAATGCTTGGTGATCGTCTACCCAATGTAGAGTTGCATTAGAAAAACACAGATCAAATTCTTCTTTGAAATATAGCGATCGAGCATCAACCTGCTGAAAGGAAAGATTGGGGTAAGTAGTTGAAGGATACCTATGGCTAGCATATTCAATCATTTCTGCTGAATTATCGATACCTACTACCCGACTATTGGGAAGAGTCTTAGCAAAATCTGCCGTGATTTTGCCATCTCCACAGCCCACATCTAAAATTGCTTCATTGCCCTGGAGTTTAACTTCATGCAATAAATCTCTTGCCCAGCTTTGTTGAGCATCAGAACTTTGGGCGTATTCGGCTGGATTCCAAGTCATAATCATACTCATTGTTAGCAGATGCTAACCCACGAAACTATTTGGCAGAGATTTGCCAGGTATATAGGATAATAACCTAAATTATTGATTT
>JAYUSV010000259.1:0-2055 GCA_043755495.1 Synechococcales cyanobacterium | reverse complement strand
ATGATTTCTAATTGGTTATTTACAGGACTATTGGTTCCACCACCTACCTCTGCTAATGCGCCAACACCCAATCCGTCTAGCAAACTAGATGTTTTATTGTTTTTCTTGAATAGCAACTGGCCTTTAGACTGATAGATAGGGGTTTGCTTAACTGTATAAACAGTTGCTAACCCAGCAATCAGCAAGAATACGAAGGTTGCAGGCAACCAACGACGCTTTAAAATTGTGCCATATTGTGCGATTTCTTCCATGAGCAGATCGGGTTTAAAGCCTGGTAAGTTATGTGTCTTTGCAGTACAGTTTAAAAGCGCAGCTTAATGGTCAGAGTACTGAATCAATGTAGGGTCTGAGTTTATTAGCATGAGCGGCTTTGATCGTGATTATAGCCTAAACACACTAACTCCTGGCATCATAGATATTGCTGAACGATTGCCTATGGCAAAAGCGCAGCAATCGACTTTATTTACATTTGATAAATATATCTCAGTAAAGATTATGTTTTCTACCAGCTCTCAGTCAATTTTTGGGTCAAGACCTCTTCCACAGACCTCATTTACCCCTCGTTCTTCAACAGAGACGCGGACTCACCTGATGGCCTTGGCAAAAGCTGGGGATGTAGCTGCTTTGAATTGGCTGATTGATCATACTCTATCGCCGCTGGGTGTAGAAGTGACCGCAATCATGGGAAATGACTGTTTGGTAGTGACAGCAGTTTTGCCTGAAACGGTCGATCGACTGTTTTTGATTGACTTTTTGCGCGAAGCTTTAGAACGGCTGCAACCAGAGCAGATCGATCGGGTGGTGATTGTGGGGCGCGATCGGGCAAGGTTAACCCCAGACTGGCAACATATTCTCAATTTACACCAGGCTGATTTGCCCCAGATGCCAGCGCCTGCTCGCCAGCAGCAGGCTAAGCGTAAGCTAACCCCGAAGAAAGTGGCTGCTCCTTTTCGTCAGCGACACCCGCTGCTAAGCAGGCCACTGCATTTGATCCTGTTTTTATCTGCTTGTGGTTTGTTGGTGGGTGGCGTTGTGGCGGCCAAAACTGTATTTATGGTGGAAGAAGGAGCTGTGAAACCAGCAGAGTTTTCGCCCTAAGAGTTGGGGATCTTGTTATGAAGTGCCATTTAGATGTACCCATTGCTCAACTGTGTTTTTTTGTTAACTTTTGGGAAAGAAAAAACGCCCAGAATGGATGATGATCCGGAGATTAAGTCTCAAATTCTTAATGATCGTTAATTTTTCCTCACTTATATATACGGCACTTATATGACCAGCACCAATGATACCCCTTTGCTTCTGCGCGCTGCTCGTGGTGAAGACGTAGAGCGTACTCCTGTCTGGATGATGCGTCAGGCTGGCCGCTACATGAAGGTCTATCGAGATTTGCGCGACAAGTATCCCTCTTTTCGGGAGCGTTCCGAAATCCCAGAAGTGGCGATCGAGGTTTCCCTGCAACCTTGGAAAGCTTTTCAGCCCGATGGTGTAATTCTTTTTTCCGATATTGTCACACCTCTACCTGGTTTGGGTATCGAGATGGATATCGCCGAAGGCAAGGGGCCAATTATTCATGCACCGTTGCGCACTCAGGCTCAAATTGATGCTTTGCACCCATTGCTGCCAGAAGAATCGATGCCGTTTATTAAGACAATTTTGCAAGCTTTACGGGCAGAAGTTGGCAACGCTGCTACTGTGTTGGGATTTGTAGGAGCGCCTTGGACTTTAGCAGCCTACGCGGTAGAAGGTAAAGGCTCGAAGAATTATGAAGTAATTAAGGGGATGGCTTTTACTGAACCAGCTTTGCTCCATCAACTTTTGTCTAAAATTGCTGATGCGATCGCGGTATATGTGGGTTATCAAATTGACAGCGGTGCCCAAATTGTGCAGATGTTTGATTCTTGGGCAGGTCATCTTAGTCCTCAAGACTATGCGATTTTTGCCCATCCTTATCAGCAGCAGGTCTTTAAGATGGTGAAAGAAACTCACCCCGATACGCCACTAATTTTGTTGGTAACTGGCAGCAGCGGCATTTTGGAAATGATGGGCGCTTCGGGT
>JAYUSV010000258.1:0-5894 GCA_043755495.1 Synechococcales cyanobacterium | reverse complement strand
TATCGGCAACACCTTAGCAACATTGCGGTTTTCACATGCTCGCGCTCAGAACGATTCTGCTCCGAAGACGCTATTCGAACGGTCTCCAAAAAATCTCACAAATAGCTTGGCAATACAAAGCCCTACCCTTTGCCCTAACTCTATCTGTCACCTGTGCTTGGCCAGGAATTGCAGCCAGCAATAAACCCCAGCCAATCATCGAGAAATCTTTGATGTGGGAGGTGACTGGGAATGGACTAAACCAGCCTTCCTACCTGTTTGGCACCATTCACATCAACTGCAAAAATCGCCTGAAGTTTTCGGCTAAAAGGCAAGAGGTTTTTGCCAAAGCCCAACAAATTTATTTGGAGCTAGATTTTGATGATCCCACTTTGCCAAAACAAATTAGTCAAAACACCCAAATGCCCCCAGGTAAAAACCTGCAAAAGCTTCTGAACCCCAGGCAATACAAACAAGCTCGCAAGTACTTTGCCGATAAATTAAAACTGCCCTTAGACTTTTTTAGTACCACCAGACCGTTTATCTTGACATCGTTGGCAACTCCCAGCGGCTTAAAGTGTCCGGTAGACTCTTGGGAAGAAGTCATTGTCAAAATGGCTAAACAAAAGAAACTAGAAATCAGAGGGCTAGAAAGTGTCAAAGATCAATTTGCAGTGTTTGACACAATTTCTTTAAAAGAAGAAGCCGCGATGCTGATGGAGGTAATCAATAATCCCACTAAAAACAGGCAAGAGTTCCTGAAACTAATTGCTGCCTACAACAATGAAGACCTTTACCTGTTGGAAAAGATCACTAAGGCCGATCCCAGTGCTAAAAAGTTCATTACCTCTTTGTTAGACGATCGAAACCGCAAATGGATCCCGATCATCACCCGCGAAGCGAAATCGAAACCCACTTTCTTTGGTTTTGGCGCGGCGCACCTAGTTGGTTCAGAAGGCGTAATTGCGCTGCTGCAAAAAGCAGGCTACACAGTTAAACCGATCAAGAACTAGTTGTGCTCTTCTTTGCCATTGGCTTGGCCAGTTTCGCTGGGGCTATAAGCCTGAAGCAAAGAACTCACCTGATCTACCATTTCTTTTCCGGGCATGGGGCGCACGATCGCTTGGCGCTCAGGGAAGAAATCTGGTCGATCGATGTTGCGCTCAATGCCTTCTTCTACCTGTTGACGAATGATGGTTTGCATTTCAGCTTTGGCTCGTTCTCGCTGATACTTAGCACCTTCTTCGGAAGTAGCATACAAGGGCGGCAGCCGATTGAGAGCATAGGCAGCCACATCGCCCACATCTAGGCGCGGCTCTGAGGCACCCGCTTCGGCCTGATTCATTTCCACCGTGGCTACTTGGCGAATGGCCTCGCTCAGCACCAATTCTTCCATTACGTTAATAAACTGTTTACGGGGAACAGTGACAACTTCGGCGGCTAGCAAAGCTCCCATTAGCCGATCGAGTGCCATGTATTCTTCTACTGACAACTCGGCGGCACTGTCACAAATGCGCCCCACCTCAGCTTCCATTGCTGGGGTAAGATAGCCGTCATGTAAAGCCTGGTCTACGATTTCCTTAATATTCATCTGCAAGAATGGTGTGTCGGTCAGCGAGACCAGAAGAAGATGTTCGTTCTTATTTTACCCAGTTAGATCAAAAAAGTATTAACTTGGTTGGCCTTTATTCAAAAGATGTTTTGCGCCACTGAGCTGGTTCAATGCCCACGGCGTTTACGTATAAGCCCCAATGCAAGTGAGGGCCAGTAGAAGCGCCAGTTGTGCCGATCGCCCCAATGACATCTCCGGGCTGCACCATCATGCCTTCCTGCACATCAATGCGGCTGAGGTGCATGAAAATACTGACGACACCTTGGCCATGATCTACACCGATGGCGTTGCCATGCACCCGAAAACCCTCTTTGACATAGCCCACCATCACTACTTTGCCAGCAGCAGGCGCAGTCACTGCCGAACCCACGGCACCGGCGTAGTCTAAGCCCCGGTGATAGTAATCATTAGCAAACTTGCCGTTGTAGTAGCGCTTGACACCAAAGGGTGTGCTGGTAGGAGCTTTACTGGGAGCCAGAAAAGCGCCGTTCCAATACTTGATGGGTGAAGCTGTAGCTTTGAGAGCAGCCACGCGTTTTAATTCATATTCGGTGGCATCTACGCCAGCTTTGCCGGGGGGCAGATTAATCCGCTGAATCCTGAACTGTCGATCGACGAAATTCACTGGGATCTGCTGGGTTTTACCGTCGGCAGTCACCTCCACATTACGCACACCTGGTTTTTCTAGGGGGGTGGAGGGAATAAAGGCACGATAGCGATTACCACTGACCAAGTAGGCCGGGTATGTTTGAGCACCAATTTTAACCGTGGGTTTAAGCTGAGGGTTATCTACCTTAATCTGAATTGCTGCGGTGTCACCCAAGCGCGGTGATGGTTGCAGTAGTTCAGCTTGGATTGGTACGGCAGGTAATGTAGAAAAAACCAAGCCAGCAACTGTGGCAATTGATGTTGCAACAGCACCTCCAGTAAAACGATTAAACATTGAGCCTATCCCTCTGATTTATGAAATGTAGAATGCCTGAAATTAATAGATATTATTAATACCATATTTGTTGCCAAATGCTTTTACCCAAAGCAAAACCGATCCCCATTTATGGGGATCGGCACCAGAAAAACTCACGACTTAACCAGCTCAACTCGTTGACTAATACTTATAAGCAAAATCTAGGGCTAACTGCTGACGGGTAGTGGGGTAAGAAACCATCAAACCTTCGCCTGCTAAAGGATTATTTTCATCCAACTTTCGACCAGCAACCGAAATATATACTTCAGCATCGGGGTTGAGGCTGGTAGCGGTTTCAACCACTTGGGTTACTCGATTGATCATCGACGCACTGCCGCCACCTTTGGCAAATTCTTCCGATAGGTCTACATGTATACCATCTGGCTTCACCTCTAAGCTCAATAGCTTGGTGTTAGATGGAATTGAGCCGTGCTGACGAGCGAAATCAGAATTGTTTAATAACTTACCAAAAGCTGAAGAAAGCAACAAACTAGCCGAGGGCTGAGGAGCCAGAGCCAAAAACTCTGAATCGTTAACTTCGGGGCGAATGTTTTTTGTGGCGGGCTGTATCACAATAGGCTCAGTGCGAGCTGTCGCCGAGGCAACTTGCTGCGCTGCTTCGGGCATTATGAAACCTTTCACCATCACAAGGGCGACGATCGAGGCAAAAACTCTAGAAACACACGAAAACTGAGTAACCATATGCCACCCTACCTTTGTCACCAGGACTGCTTAATTGAATGGGGAAAAACTTAATTCAGCCAATTTGCTGATTTATACTTCTGATTATATGCAGAACAGATAAAAAAAGTACGTGTTTTAATCTTAGTTCTATAACTTTTTATTAAGGGTATGGTAGTACACCAAACTTGGGGATAGTTTCGAGAGAGGAACCGTTGCTAATGACTGTTCTCTGCTTGCGAGAAGGTGTACAGGCTTTTTTTATCCTGTTGATAGGAAATGCAACCGGCTAGAAATCTCAAAAATCCTCACTTTTATAGTTCAAATGCATTGTAAAGATATAATAAGCTTTTCAGTGAATTTGCTGACAACAAGCTGAAAGACTTGATACCTCAAGGATTTGACAAATTCGGACATTTTCTGTGGCAAAATTTACCATTTGTAGTGTCACTCTCATATTTAGTGAAGAAAATGCCGAGCACCAGCAAATATCATGATGATCCCCAATTCGTTGGCTGCGGCGATCGAATCAGCATCGCGCATACTGCCACCGGGCTGAACAATAGCTGCGATCCCCGCTGCGGCAGCACTGCGCACCGAGTCATCAAATGGGAAAAAACCATCGCTGGCTAAAGTGGCTCCCTGGGAAGCTTCACCAGCTTGAGCCAAGGCAATCTGAGCCGAACCCACCCGATTCATTTGGCCAGCACCCACCCCGATCGTCTGGTTGTTTTTACTGACGACAATGGCGTTAGATTTCACATGTTTGCAGACTTTCCAGGCAAAGAGCAGTTCGGCTAGTTGCTCGGGGGTCGGTTTTAGTTCAGTCACGACCTGCCAAGAATCAGTAGTTTCTACACCGTCATCAGAGGTTTGCAATAAATAACCACCAGCGATCGACTTAATCTGATAGGGCGCAGTAGTAAAGTCGGCGAGAGTAAGTACTCGTAAATTGCTTTTAGCGGCCAAAATCTGTTGAGCTTCGGGGCTACAGCTCGGAGCCACGATGCATTCCAAAAAAGTCTTGCTCATGGCCGTGGCAGTAGCGGCATCGATCGGCTGGCTTAAAGCCACAATGCCGCCAAAAGCTGAGATAGAATCGGCTGCATAAGCTTTTTCGTAGGCGGCTAATAGGTTCTCGCCGATCGCTGTGCCGCAGGGATTGTTGTGCTTAATAATAGTGGCAGCGGGCTGGTGGGGGAATTCCGCAATAATTTGGCGGGCGGCTTCTAGATCTACCAGGTTGTTGTAGCTGAGTTCTTTACCCTGGAGTTTAACTGCCGCTGCCCAGCCGGTAGCAGTATTGCCAGTGCGATACCAAGCCGCAGGCTGGTGGGGATTTTCGCCATAGCGGAGGGTTTGTTGCTGTTCGCCAGCGGGTGGCTGGTAGTTGGCCGGGAAGGCTGGTGCGGCACTTTGCTGTGAGAGGTAATCGGTGATGGCTCGATCATATGCAGCGGTGTGGGCAAAGGCATCGAGAGCGCGGGCTTGGCGGAAATCTGAGCTGGCGCTACCACTGGTGGCAATTTCGCTGAGATAGTTAGAATATTGGGCGGGGTTAGTGAGGACGGTGAGGTGGGCGAAGTTTTTGGCAGCAGCCCGAATCATAGCTGGGCCACCGATATCTATTTGCTCGATCGCCTCTGCCAAGGTGACATTTTCTTTAGCAATGGTTTCGGTGAAAGGGTAAAGGTTGACGACTACTAGGTCGATCGCCCGGATATTTTGAGCTGCTAAGTCAGCGAGGTGTTCTGGCAGGTCTTTACGCGCCAAAATACCGCCATGAATTTTGGGGTGCAGGGTTTTAACTCGACCACCAAGGATTTCGGGGGCACCGGTATAGTCGGCTACTTTGGTGACAGGCACTCCGGCATCTTTTAAGGTCTGGGCGGTGCCGCCGCTGCTGATGATGTCAAATTTAAAGGTATCGACAAGCTGACGGGCGAATTCGACGATGCCAGTTTTGTTGGAGACGCTGAGGAGGGCGAGGGGCATAACTTTATTTTTTCTAGATCAGGAGACAAGTATTATAAGGGAGTTATTGACGATCAGTCCCTGTGCCCACATTAGCTAATTTGGTTTTTCCACGGCGACCTCCTTTAAAGTGGGCGGGTGGCAAGCGGTGGCTGGTGCCTAAGCTGCAAGAATTATGGTCAGAAATTGAAAGTGATCGATCGCCTACACCCCGCCTCGTAGAACCATTTGTTGGTGGGATGGCTGTAGCATTGGGTCTTCAACCACAGGCAGCAATGCTGAACGATGCAAACCAGCATGTGGTGAACTTCTACCGCTGTCTACAGCAGGGTTTGACTAATTCGTTACCGATGCTGAATGATGCTGAGCAGTATTTAGAATATCGATCGACTTTTAATCAGATGACGGTTGCAAATCACTCGCTGTCTACATTTAACTCTGCACTCTCCAGCAAAACCCAAGCATTACATGCGGGTCTAGTGCTGGAGGAAACCTCCAGCAAAACCCAAGCATTACTCTTCTACTATCTAAACCGCACTGGGTTTAACGGGCTATGTCGGTTTAATAATAAGGGCGAGTTTAATGTGCCTTTTGGCAAATATAAGACTATTAATTACAGTGCAGATTTTTTGGAGTATCGGGAGCTGTTGGGGCGCTGGGAGTTTAGCTGTGGAGATTTTCAGG
>JAYUSV010000257.1:0-2060 GCA_043755495.1 Synechococcales cyanobacterium | reverse complement strand
ATAAGTCAACCCGGTAGAATTTCGGTTCTGTCGGATGCTATTCCGGTTGAAATTTGAAGCCCGCTCTCTACCGTAAGGTGAGAGTCGGGTAATTCACGCCACAGAGTCTTGACTGCGGAGATTGCTAGTAGATGTCTGACCCCAGAGCAGTTTTTGAGCATCCTGAACAACATTGGGATTTTTTGACCGCCTCAGATGATACGGAATTTGAGGGTCAGTTTTTTGGTCGAAAGGAAGCTGGCCGAGTTGGGGAGAATGGTTTAGTTGGTTCCAAAAAATTAGATGGTGTTTTGGAGCAAATCACAGGATGTATTTCGGCATTTGCAAATACCAATAAATCAGGAAGCTTACTAGTCGTCGGGATTTCTGCTCTAGGAGAAGTCAAGGGTGTTAACCACTTATCAGATACTCAGCGGAGTCGGTTGACGGGATTTAATGATTTTTTATCTGATCAAGCGGCTCAAGCAAAGTTCTTTGTCTGTACTAATGAAGCTGGCCAACAGGATTTTATCTGTTTGATCTATGTGCCCTATACTTCTCGTCGAATTTGTCAGACATTGGGAAATTATCCGCGCGTGTGGACAAGGCAAGGATCTCAGAATATTTGTCTGAATCAGAGCCAGCTTGAGCAGTTACGGCGAGATAAGGGTATTGTAGATTATGAGCAAGCAGATTGCAGTGTTTACGATGTCAGAGATCTAGATCTACAGGTTTTGCAAGAGTTTCGGAAAGTGTTTTTGCAAGATTCTGGCTATGAATATAGTGATGAAGAGTTGCTATATCAAGTGGGGGCAATTAATAGAAATAGTGATGGCTATAATTTCACAAATGCTGGAATGCTATTTTTTGCAGCGAATCCGCAGCGGGTTTTATCGGCTTCTTTTATTCGGTTGCTGCGATTTGAGACTGACATGGAGAATATTGAACGCGGTTTGCCGACGTTCGATCGAAAGTTCACCGGGTCAATAACTAAACAGGTTCGAGACATCAGAGCTTTTTTTAGAGATTCAGGTTTTTTTAAGCTGTATCAAACCAGGAATTCTGATGGTGGTTTTTTGGAGGTGCCGGAGTATCCTCTGATTGCGGTGGATGAGGCGATCGTGAATGCGGTGGCTCATCGGGAGTATGCGATCAGGCTGCCCATTGAGTGTGAATCTTATCGGAATGCTTTTGTGGTGAGGAATTCTGGGCGTTTGCAACAGCGCGATCAAGATGTCCCTGCGGAGTTTTCGCTGGAAACTATGCGCTTAAATTCGGCTCCGCGCAATCCGAAATTGATTGAGTGGTTGAAGATGATGCGAGATGAGCGGGGAGCGGAGTTTGTGCGGGCGTTGAGTGAGGGAACTAGGCGGATGCGGGATGAAATGAAACGTTCTGGCTTGCCTGCGCCAATTTATAAAATGAGTGAATCTCAAACAACTGTGATTTTATTCAATAATATTCAGGAAAATAATGGAGCAGAAGGAGCTGTGATGGTGAATCAAGTAGAGGCAGTGTCTTCTTTGGTTGATGCTTTGAAGGAGGTGCCGCAGGCTTGTCTTCAGGTTGGTTCGTTGTTGATGGTGAAGACTACCGGGAATGATGGTCGGTCTATGGTTTCGGCGCGGACTTTGACGGCTTTGGAGTTGAGGTTGTTAGAGGCAAATCAGCCGATACTGCGTTATCCTGATCGGATTCTGGAATGGCTCAATCAATATCCTAAAGCCGAGGTAATAAGGTGATTTCCATGAATAAGTACACCGCTGCCGTTGGCTTCTGCGCAGGCAGACGCTATGCGTACCGCTAGGTCGTCTGTTAAGACTTACGACTCCGCGACCTGTCAGACAGTTTTGCCTGAACGAGTTCAGGCAAAACTGTCGCAGGTCAGCCAACTAAACTAGTTGGTATTTTGTTTGAGAGAAATCACCTAAAATGAATGATCAACACTGGAATCGAGCCAAATCTGACTATCGTTAAGTTTGGTTAAGGCTGTTCAACAAAAAGATTGATCCGCTCACTTTTTTGGATTAACTATAATGTTAACGAACCACTTTTGCAGCTCAGGCAGTCGATCAATTTGC
>JAYUSV010000256.1:0-5899 GCA_043755495.1 Synechococcales cyanobacterium | reverse complement strand
ATCCAAACGCTCATTGCTAGAATCTCAGGGATTCAGATTGGAACTAGTACAGATTCAAATATAATACCTAGTGCAATGTGATGCAAGATGTGAGAATACAAATCATATCTGGAGGAGCTAGAGGTGTAGATAGCACCGCAATGTTGGCAGCTATAGCTGAAGGTGGGAGGGCAGTTGGTGTTTTAGCTGACAGTTTGTCTAAGTCAGCAATTGCCAGTAAATATCGATTGGCTATTCAAAACCAACAGCTCACCCTAATTTCGGCTGTTGATCCCCAAGCTGGATTTAACATGGGCAATGCCATGGGGCGCAATAAATATATCTATGGCTTGGCTGATTATGGATTAGTAGTCAGTTCAGATTACAACAAGGGTGGGACTTGGGCCGGAGCGATTGAAGCTCTAAAACAAGAAAAATCAATCCCAATCTTTGTCAGAGCTGAAGGAGATTTGCCGGATGGCAATAAACAATTATTGAAGCGTGCTGCTAGACAATTTCCAACCCGGCCTTGGGGAAGTAATTTGTCAGAAAAACTAGCTGAGACGTGCATAGAAATATCTGCTCCTGAAGTCGTCCAGGGATCGTTGTTATTATCAAATGACTTGAATAATTCAGTCATCCCTTTGATAGAATTAGAGCAGCAACAAGTAAATATAGAAATAGTTGAAAATACTTCTGAGGAGAAAATAGCAAAAATTCCACTTAGTGTTTACGAAGCTGTCTTACCATTGATATTAAATATTTTGCACCAGCGGTTAGATGATAAATCCCTGGCTCAAGCTTTGGATGTAAACTTAACCCAGCTCAAAATTTGGTTGAAAAAAGCGATCAATGATGGTCTTATTATCAAGAAAAGCAAACCCGTTAGATATATCTCGATCGAGCATCCCTCTTAAAATAGCAAATTTTAGTGAATAGTAACTTTACCTTCCAATGCCATAGCAAATGCAGCCACACCCATGCGCGCGCTGGTACTTTCGTGACCCCTCATGGCATTGTAGAAACTCCCAGATTTATGCCAGTGGGTACTCAGGCCACGGTTAAAACCCTGACTTCTGCCCATTTAGCCGATGCTCAGGCGCAGATGGTGCTAGCCAATACCTATCATCTACACCTGCGACCGGGTGAGGACATTATTGCCGAAGCTGGTGGTCTGCATAAGTTTATGAACTGGTCGGGGCCAATGTTGACCGATTCGGGCGGGTTTCAGGTGTTTAGTTTAAGCAAAACCCGCAAAATCGCCGAAGAAGGGGTTACTTTTAAGTCACCGCTGGATGGGCGAATGATTTTTATCTCACCCGAGAAGTCGATTCAAATTCAGAATGCTTTGGGTGCTGATGTAATTATGGCTTTTGACGAATGTCCACCCTATCCAGCTACTCGTGAAGAAGTAGTGGCGGCAACCGATCGAACTCAACGCTGGCTAGAACGCTGTATCTCTGCTCACCAAAGACCCCATGATCAGGCTTTGTTTCCGATTGTCCAAGGGGGCGTGCATTTGGATCTGCGGGAGGAGGCGGCTAAAGCTTTGAGTCAGTATGATTTGCCGGGATTTGCGATCGGGGGCGTAAGCGTGGGTGAACCGGCTCCTTTTATTCACAAAATTGTGCGGGCGACTGCGCCGTTGTTGCCGATCAATAAGCCGCGCTATTTGATGGGAATTGGGACTTATAAAGAAATGGCGATCGCGATCGCTTCGGGGATAGATTTGTTTGACTGTGTGATTCCAACCAGGGTAGCTCGTCATGGAGCAGCTTTTGTGCGCGGTGAGCGCTGGAATTTGAAGAATGCGACGTTTAAGCGCGATTTTACGCCGTTGGATGATAGTTGCCCTTGCTACACTTGCCAGAGTTTTAGTCGGGCCTATTTATGTCATTTAATTCGTTGTAACGAGGTGACAGGGTTTACTTTACTGGCATTGCACAATGTAACGGAGCTAATTCGGTTTACAACCCGCATTCGGGAGGCTATTTTGGCCGATCGATTTGTGGAGGAGTTTGGGAAATGGTTAGATGAACCAGATCTCGATCGTTAGCTGCACTTTTGGAGGGCTTTGTCGGGGATGGAGCGTTCTTCGCTAGGTCAGAGGCGATCTCAAAAAAATCTTCCTTGGTACTCTCAAGTACCAAGGAAGATTTTTTTGATTAGTACTCGGACATCGAAGGACAACTACAAACTAAATTCCGATCGCCATAAGCTTGATCAATGCGGTTCACCGTTGGCCAGAACTTGAAGTTTCTCAGGTTAGCCACCGGGAAGACAGCGGTTTCTCTATCGTAAGGACGATCCCAATTTACATCTACCAAATCAGCTAGGGTATGAGGTGCATTTTTCAGAACGTTGTTGGCTAGAGCCACATCGCCATTTTCGATCGATTTTATTTCTTGACGAATCGCAATCAAGGCATCACAGAATCGATCGAGTTCTGCCAAAGATTCGCTTTCGGTGGGTTCTACCATCACCGTCCCGGCAACTGGCCAAGAGACAGTGGGTGGGTGGAATCCATAGTCAATCAAGCGCTTAGCAATATCGTCTACATCGATATCAGCAGTTTTCTTAAACTCTCGCAAGTCTAAAATACACTCATGGGCAACCAAGCCCCGATTGCCGGTGTACAGGACTTGATAATGACCCTCTAGGCGTTTAGCAATGTAGTTAGCATTCAAAATTGCTACCTGAGTTGCCAGTTTCAAACCATGACCACCCATCATTTCGATGTACATCCAAGAAATCGGTAGAATGCTGCTGCTGCCCCAAGGAGCCGCTGAGACAGCGCCGATCGCCTGGTCGCCACCAACTTTCACCAACGAATGTCCGGGTAAATAGGGCACCAAATGAGCCGCTACCCCAATCGGACCAACACCAGGACCACCACCACCGTGGGGAATACAGAAGGTTTTGTGCAAATTGAGATGACAAACATCGGCGCCGAAGTCACCGGGGCGACAAAGACCCACTTGGGCATTCATATTTGCGCCGTCCATATAGACTTGGCCGCCATTATCGTGAATGATTTGGCAGATTTCGCGGATTGAGGCTTCAAACACCCCGTGGGTGGAAGGATATGTGACCATCAAGGCCGCTAAGTTAGCTTGGTGTTCGATCGATTTAGCCTTTAAATCAGCTACATCAATGTTTCCCTGGTCATCACATTGCACCGGCACTACCTGCATCCCAGCCATCACCGCACTGGCGGGATTGGTGCCGTGGGCAGATTGAGGAATCAAGCAGATATTTCGATGGCTGTCGTTGCGCTGCTGGTGATATTCCCGAATTACCAATAGCCCTGCGTACTCGCCCTGGGAACCAGCATTAGGTTGCAAAGAGATCCCGGCGAACCCGGTAATTTCTGATAACCATTGCTCTAGCTCGTTACAGAGAGTGGCATAGCCTTGGGTTTGGCTGACCGGGGCGAATGGATGGATTTGCCCAAACTCTGGCCAGGTTACTGGCACCATTTCGGCAGTGGCATTTAGCTTCATAGTGCAAGAACCCAACGGAATCATTGCTTGCGCCAAAGACAAATCTTTAGATTGCAGGCGATTGATGTAGCGCAATAACTCAGTTTCGGAGTGATAACTATTAAACACTGGGTGAGTTAAGTAGTCATTGGCTCTTACTAAATCTTGATGAGGGTTAGGATGCAGCGTTAATGATTCAGCGATTTCGCTGAAAGTGAAATCTACTTTGTCTGCCAATAGCGCCCAGAGATCAATTACATCCTGCTTCGTGCTGGTTTCATCTAGAGATATGCCGATGGTTTGAGAGTCGATCGATCGCAAATTAATCTCATGCGCCACAGCCTGATTGATCACCTGTTCAGTACTAGGTACAGAGACCGTTACTGTATCAAAGAAATTTTGTTGAGCTACTGGTAAGCCCAGCTTTTGGCAGCCCATAACCAAGATCTGAGTAAGGCTGTGAATTCGAGTAGCGATCGCCTTCAAACCAGTCGGCCCATGATACACCCCATACATGCCAGCCATAATTGCCAGCAATACCTGGGCTGTACAAATATTACTGGTGGCTTTGTCCCGGCGAATGTGCTGCTCACGAGTTTGCAGCGACAGCCGCATGGCCATGTTGCCCCGCTTATCTTTCGAGACTCCTACCAATCTACCGGGCAACTGGCGCTTGTAGTCTTCTTTGGTCGCAAAGTAAGCCGCATGAGGGCCACCGTAACCCAGTGGTACACCAAAGCGCTGGCTGCTACCCACCACAATATCGGCACCCAAAGATCCTGGCGAAGCCAGCAAAGTCAGGCTCAGTAGATCTGCGGCCATGGTCACAATTGCCCCGGCTGCATGAGCTGCTTGAATGGTCGATCGATAGTCATATACCGCACCATCAACCGCTGGATATTGCAGCAAGATGCCAAAATAGCCCTGGCTGAAATCAATGCTTTGCCAGTCGCCCACCACAATTTCAATGCCCAAGGGCTGGGCGCGAGTTTGTAATACGTCAATGGTTTGAGGAAAACAATCAGCCGCCACCCAATAGCGCTGTAAGCCTTTCTTAGTCTGTACCCCATAGCTCATGGTCATCGCTTCGGCTGCGGCGGTGCCTTCATCTAACAGCGAGGCATTGGCGATCGACATCCCAGTTAAATCCATCACCATAGTCTGGAAGTTCAGCAGAGCTTCTAAGCGCCCTTGAGAAATCTCTGGTTGGTAGGGGGTGTATTGAGTGTACCAACCAGGATTTTCTAAAATATTTCGCTGAATTACTGCTGGCGTAATGCAGTCATAGTAGCCCAGTCCAATGAAGGAGCGAAAGACTTGGTTTTGACTAGCGATCGATTTCAGTCTAGCTAATGCCTGTGTTTCGGTGGTGCCGATCGGTATCGCCAAAGGCTGTTGGATTTGAATATCGGTGGGTACGGCAGCAGCAGTCAATTCATCTAAACTAGCAAACCCCAAAACCGCCAACATTTTCCGCACATCTACAGATTGGGGGCCAACATGTCTGACAATGAACTCAGATCCAGTTTGCCAAGGCTGAAGGTCTTCCGCCGAGCTAGATTGCTTTACTGGAGTGGATTTTATATGGGATTGAGTCATAGATTAAGAATTTAAAATTTGTTTAAGATATTCTCTACGAATTATACGAATAAACCTGTTGCAAATGGTGCCACCCTTGGTACTTTTTTTGCTAATCAATCAAATTTCCGCCATTTACGTAGAGTGTAAGGTCTCTAGTTGGGTGCGTGAACGGCAGTGCCCTGAGCTTGTCGATAGCGTAGCGTCACATCTTGGTATTCAGCTTATGTGCTGTCCTTAAAATCTGCCCCGCTAAAATCGCCGCTCCAAAGCCATTATCGATATTTACTACTCCAACTCCAGCCGCACAAGAATTTATCATGGTTAGTAGTGGTGCTAGCCCTTGAAAATGTGCTCCATAGCCCACACTGGTAGGCACCGCAATTACCGGACAATTAGCCAGTCCTGCGACTACACTAGGCAATGCTCCCTCCATCCCGGCAACTACAATTAGTACGTTCGCCCGATCGATCACCACTCGATTATTTAATAATCTTTGAATCCCTGCCACCCCTACATCCCAGAGTTTTTCTACTTTAAAACCACAGAGCTGCGCCGTACAGGCAGCTTCTTCGGCTACGGGTAGATCCGCAGTCCCGGCAGTAAGAATAGCGATTGTCCCTGGAGCAGTAATTGGAATCTCGAATTTCTGAATAGTACTAATGCGGGCTTCTGGGTAATACTGCAAGTCGGGAATATGTAAGCATAGTTCAGCCTGAACTTCGGGCAAAATCCTGGTAGCCATCACTACTGGATGCTGGTCGCGCATGTGCTGCATAATTTTGACAATCTGAGTCACGGTCTTGCCCTGGCCAAAGATCACTTCCGGGAAACCCGTGCGGGCTTGGCGAGTGCGATCG
>JAYUSV010000255.1:0-2061 GCA_043755495.1 Synechococcales cyanobacterium | reverse complement strand
AAGCATGGAAGAATTGCAGAAGAGTAGATAGGTCGTGGCGATCGGTAAATTCCCGGAAAGAAGTAGCAGGGCTGAGAGCTTGATGGACTTGCAGCATTCTTTGCATCGTCTTTAAAGCTCGATCGGCTGGCATCGCCGGATATAAGTATCGTCCAAAGACTGTACCGGGTTCGTGCAAATAAATTTCGTACCCTTGGCTGGTACCTTTGAGAGCAATATCACTAGGCACTGGCTGAGCGCAGCCTTTATCACAGCCGCTGATATGAATTTGCACTGGGAAAGTCAGGTTCAATTGGCGAATGGCAGCCAGCGCATGATTTTGACTATCAATCACCGCCGCTGCACAGCCCATGGTGCCGCGACAAGCGGCGATCAAACCCGCTGAATGCTTCGGATTCACGCTCAGACCCAATCGATCTAAAGCCACAATCACCGGCTGAATCGCTGGTAAGTTAGGCAGAATGATATTTTGCCAAGGCGTGAGCCGAATTTCGCTGTTGCCATGGACAGCGGCAATCTCTGCTAGTCCCCGCAGTTGCTCTAAAGTCAACCTTCCCAAAGGCAACACCACTCCCAAATAAAAGTATTCAGACTGCAACTGGGAATGAACACCCAAATGCTGATAGCCCACCTGGGGCATCTCCACAGCTTCTTTGGTCAGTTCAGCACCAGGACAGTTCGCCCGTAACCAGTCCAGACCCCAATGCTCCACTAAATGACGAAAGCGCGGCTTGCTAGAACGGCGATGTTCACTAAGTACGGGGGGAATCGAGCCAGAGTGCTGCAAATACAAATCAGACAAGGTCGCAAAGACTTCCACCGATTGCTCTAAACCCCAAACCAAGCGAGTATCCAGCATCTGACCATCAGACATTCTGAGCATCAACCGCAGACCAGAAGGCCGCGCCAGCAGCAAAATATCGTTGGGACGCTGCCCGATCGACAAGGCTTCGCCCCCATCAATCCCCACACTAAACTTGGCACTCAGTCCAGTCAAATGAGGGCTACTAGAAATATAGGAGTCGATCGATTTCACCAAAAGCCGCGTATCCACCAACATCTGGGTATCAATACCCGCCGTAGGACTAGCCATAATGTTCCGAAAGCGATCAACAGAGGCAATCGGAGCCGCTAAGCCCACCACTTGCAAGGCAGCAAAGTCGGCTTGATCCAAAGATTTTAAGAGGAGCTGGATGTTCGATCGATTGGTAACTTGCAGGTCAACAGCACCCAATTTGGCAGCAAACTCAGCTAAAACCAATGCCTGCTGGCTGCTCACTATGCCACCGGGTAATCGAATCCGCGCCAGCATCCCATCCTGGGCAACAGCAGGGGCAAACAGGCCGGGGCAAAATATCGATTCCGAACCATCAGGTCGGGCTGAAACAGAGATCACGCTTACTGTTCTGTGCGACGCAGAACTCGAACTAAATAATGCTGCTTGGTGTTCTGACTTGTGAGCGATACATATCACTCCTTTACAGTTGCGGCACAGTCTCGGAATGCTACCGAATTTTCCCGAATACAGCTTCAGCAGCTTACCATACGGGATGTGAAGAGAGGTGTGTTCGATCGTGTTTCTTTAATTTTGCAAGATGTCATGAAGGTGAGAGCCATACCTAGGCGGATCAGACTTATGATGAGGGCAGCCTGGAAGAAATTCAATACAACTCAAATGATTTATGAGTCCCCAATCTAAAGTTCCTAATGCGGAAGCTAGAGCTATGTCTGTTAATAATTTACAGGCAGTTGGTCATCAGCTTGATATGTTGATTTTAACTTTGGATGAGGCAATTGCACTTGCCGATCGAGATTTGCTGGCTCAGCGGCGAGCAAGGTTGGAAAAAAGAGCTGCTGCTACTCAGGAATAATTATTGTCGATCAATGATAAGGGCTGGATAATTTGGTCTGTCCAGGTTGCTGGCCAGTGAATATGCTATGGGATAATTGGCGTTAAGTCCCACATAAGAAGGGTGTGGGATTTTTAGTAACCCCGTCTCTTCAGAGCGGGGCGGAAAAAAGACGCAAGTGGCGACCTGCCAGACAAGTGCCCGAATGCAT
>JAYUSV010000254.1:0-2062 GCA_043755495.1 Synechococcales cyanobacterium | reverse complement strand
CCCTGTGGCGGCGGTTCGCCGTTGGCTCATGGCTTAACTCAGGCGATTCGGGTTGGCCTCAATGCCCAGAGCAGCGGCGATGTGGGTCAGGTAGTAGTCATTGCCATTACCGATGGTCGGGGCAATATTCCGCTGAAGCGATCGCTGGGCGAAGAAATTCCTGCCGACGAAAAACCCGATATTAAGGCGGAACTGCTGGATATTGCCAGTCGTTTTCGGGTTTTGGGCATGAAGCTGTTGGTGATTGATACTGAGAATAAATTTATCTCTACCGGATTTGCCAAAGAGTTAGCTAATACTGCGGCTGGTAACTATTACCACCTGCCCAAAGCTACCGATGTGGCAATTGCTAACACCGCCATGAACGCGATCGCCGATATGCGAAGCTAGAAATAGCCTCATAAATTGCCCGGAAATTGTCGGAGAGGCTATAGATCCGCTAAATTAGAGCAGAGCAATTTTTTTTAGACACACCTATGGCTTCTTCTTCGATCGCTGTGCGCGAACTGCCACTATTCCCCTTGCCAGAGGTGGTGCTATTTCCGGGGCGACCCTTACCGCTACATATTTTTGAGTTTCGCTATCGGATCATGATGAATACCATCATGGAAGCCGATCGACGATTTGGCATTCTGATGTGGGATCCGGTCAGAGAAGAGCCAGCGGTGGTAGGCTGTTGTGCGGAGGTGATTCACTTCCAAAGAATGCCTGATGACCGGATGAAAATTTTAACTCTGGGGCAGCAGCGCTTCCGGGTTTTGGACTATGTGCGAGAAAAGCCCTATCGAGTGGGCTTGGTGGAATGGATCGAAGATGCTCCTACTCCTAAAGATTTATCTACTTTAGCCAGTGAAGTAGAAGTATTGCTGCAAGACGTGGTTGGACTCTCCGCTAAATTGACCGATCAGTTGATTGAATTACCAGAAACCTTACCAAGCTCTCCGATCGAATTATCTTATTGGGTGGCTAGCAATTTATATGGCGTAGCTTCTGAGCAGCAGGCATTATTAGAAATGCAGAGCACCGCCGATCGACTGGAGCGAGAAGCCGAAATTCTCTTATCCACTCGCAATCATTTGGCCGCGCGGACAGCGTTGAAGGATGTGCTTAGTTAGAGTCTTCACGGTTTTCGATCGACTCTTGAATATCGGCGGGCAGCACCGAGAAAAAGTCATAGCCAGTGCTCTTTTCGATCTCTCGCACAGTTTTACGATAACTGCGCCAATCGTTGTTTTTGACCCCTTGAACGTTGGGAATAGATACCGCGAAGGCGCGGGTATTTTTGCCAATGCCATTGATGCCCCGACCCGGCTCGTTCACTAGCACCACCTTCCAGGTTTTAGCTGGAACTGGTTGACCTGTGGCTAGTTTCTTTAAAGCTCCTTTTTCGCCGACTCCTCCTTGGCCTTGAGGCCCAGCGATGATGTATAGCTCTTTGCCAGAGCGGGCTAGCTCTCGGCAATAGTTTTCGAGCTGTACCCATACACCGCGGTTGTTATCGGGAGCTTGAGGAATAATGTTGGTCATCAAAAAGGTGGCGGAGTTATCGATCGGGTTGCTGCTGCGGTCTTCGGAATTGGTCATGTGGCCTCGATCGAATCCGCTACCGGTATAGTCTCGGGTTTCGGTAGCTGGCCAGTTGCTAGGCAGAGCTGGGTCAGAGCGAAAATCGTTTTGGCGTTTGCTGGTGCCTCTGATCGCTAAGTTGTCGGCAGTTAAACGCCAAGACACCCAGTTGGGAATGCCTTTACTGCGGGAGTAAGACAAAACATATTGAGGTTTCAGCATTAAGTAATTTTCATGATTACTTTCATCTGCGGTAGCTTTACTGGGGTTGCCCAAGAGTAGGTTGGGGTTGCCACTAGGCAATTCGCGGTTTTGCTGAAAACAACCACCCAACCAAAGCAAATTGGCTAATAAGCAGCACAAACCTGCATACCGCAAAATTCTTGCCAGCAACTGTGTCATGGTTTACAACCTGTGAATACCTTAGAAAAATTATCCCAGAATTGGGGACGGTAACGACTTTCATACAACTTTTACAAAACTCTGCTACCCTTGT
>JAYUSV010000253.1:0-5929 GCA_043755495.1 Synechococcales cyanobacterium | reverse complement strand
TCAAATTCTTCGGGCTTAGCAGCCAAAGCTTCGCGGACTGCCGCAGTGATTGCCAAACGGTTGTCGGTGTCGATGTTAACTTTGCGCACACCGCACTTAATGCCTTTTTGAATTTCTTCTAGAGGTACACCGTAAGTTTCAGGGATTTTGCCGCCAAACTTGTTGATGATGGCGATCAAATCTTCAGGAACGGAAGAAGATCCGTGCATTACCAAGTGAGTGTTGGGCAGGCGGTTGTGAATTTCTTCGATGCGGCTGATAGCCAATACTTCGCCGGTGGGCTTGCGAGTGAACTTGTAAGCACCGTGGCTAGTGCCAATGGCTACAGCCAAAGCATCTACACCAGTAGTTTCTACAAACTGCACTGCTTCTTCTGGGTCAGTCAAGAGTTGGTCGTGAGACAAAGCACCTTCAAAACCGTGACCATCTTCAGCTTCGCCCATGCCGGTTTCTAATGAACCCAAGCAACCTAGCTCGCCTTCCACGCTTACGCCGATCGCATGAGCAACTTCTACTACTTGGCGAGTAATATTTACGTTGTACTCAAAACTAGCTGGAGTTTTAGCATCTGCTTGCAAGGAGCCATCCATCATGACGCTGGTGAAGCCTTGCTTCATTGCGGAGTAACAAGTTGCAGCACTGTTACCATGATCTTGGTGCATACAAATTGGAATATGTGGGTAGGTTTCTACTGCTGCCAAGATTAGGTGGCGCAAGAATGCTTCGCCTGCATAGGTGCGCGCACCGCGAGAAGCCTGCAAGATAACCGGGCTATCAGTTTCGTTCGCTGCCTGCATGATCGCCTGGATTTGCTCCATGTTGTTCACGTTGTAAGCAGGAATGCCGTAACCATGCTCTGCTGCGTGGTCTAGTAAAAGCCGCATTGGGACGAGTGCCATGAGAGAGTCCTCCTAAAATTTTTTATATGTGTAACGTGAGTAGTTTCACTTAAACTCTTTGTCTTAATGAATACTTTACCAAAGTTTACATCAGATCTTGCTGTTTTCGTTTAACCTCGCCCAAGATGCTCTGGAGATTGTTAAGAACTGTTCGATCGATTGATTCAGCCCAGCTTAATACTAGTTAATTATATTTTTGTCGATCTGGCTAAGAATTAAGCCTCCATCCCCGCTCCCGTTATTTTCGATGCCATACTCATAGCGATCGAACATATCATATTTCTAAATAAAAACCAGCTTTGTACCCTCAGAGCAAGATTACTCTTCATGCAGAGAAGTAACCTTGCCCCGAAAAACAATGTAGTTGTAAATATTATAAAACAACATAATCGGAATCAAAAAGCCAATGAAAACAATCATAAAGGTCAAAGCACTTGGTGAAGCAGCAGCTTGATAAATCGTGATTTTGGGTGGAATTACATAGGGGAAAATAATTAGCCCCAAGCCTAAGAAAGACATCAAAAACAGCAAAATCGTCCAAACAAACGGCGCAGTCTCTTGTTTGCGGCTCAAACTGCGCAACAGCAACCCCACCAAACCCAAACCCAACAGTGGAATCGCCGCAAACACATAGAGCAAAGGTGGATCAAACAGATGATCGCGGGCTTGAGCATAAAAAATCGGTGTACTCACCGTAATAAACACGGCTCCTACCAACGTAGTGATCGCTGCTAACTTTGCCGTTCGATAATGAGTAGCTTGCAGCTCATCGGTGGTCTTCATAATTAAATAAGTCGAACCAATCAGCACATAGCCCTGAATCAGAGTGAGGGCTACGATGATCGATCGCCAGCTCAGCCAATCCCACATGCCGCCAGTAAAATGCCCTAGCCCATCTACCGCGATGCCCTCAAACACCGAACCCAAAGCAAAACCTTGTCCTAGCGCCGCCAGAAAACTGCCGATGCCAAAGGAGAAATTCCAGAAGGTTTTGTTATCAGAATTTTCGCGAAACTCAAAAGCCACCGCCCGTAAAATCAAGCCAAAAATCATCATACTGGCCGGAATGTACAACGCATTCAAAATCGTCGCATAGGCCAACGGGAACGCCCCAAATAGTGCGCCCCCCATCAGCACCAGCCAAGTTTCGTTGGCATCCCACACATTGCCGAGGCTGGTCATTAAAATACTGCGCCGCTCCTCGCTAGAAGAAGTCAAGGACAAAATGCCCACCCCCAAATCGAAGCCATCTAAAGTAATATACAAAAACAGAAACAGTCCTAAAATAGCGAACCAAACCTGTGGCAAAAAGTGTTGCAGGGCTTCCATAAATTAACCTTATTGATTGAGAGGACGAGAATCGAGCTTGTGCTCTACAGCATCAGCAGCAAACGGTGCTAACAAAGAAAGATTTGGCCCTTTACGGATAATTTTGCTGGCAAAAAACAACGTGATTACAAATAGTGAACTATACAGAATGGCAAAGGCACTCAAAGAAGTCAAAACTTGGGCAGCGGGCAAATGCGAAGCCATATCTGCCGTGCGCAGTTCACCATAAACCGCCCAAGGTTGACGACCCACACAGCGTACAATCCAGCCCGATTCTACCGCGATGTAGCCCAACGGAGCCGAAAGCACCCAAGCCCACAGTAGCCATTTTTGCTGAGGTAACTGATCCACTCCTAAGCTGCCGCGCAACCACTGCACCACGCTCAGCAACATCAATCCAGCTAAAAAGAAGCCAATGCCGCTCATGATCCGAAACGAGTAATAAATTAAACCGATTGCATGTGGTCGATCAGCTGGTTTGAATGCACTCAGACCCAACACCGGCTCCGATAACTTGGGTTTAAACTCCAACACATACCCCAACCCCTGTGGGACCTTCAGCTCCCAATCATTCCGCTGCGCCTTATCGTTCGGCAACGATACTAAACTCCAATCCGCCGTTGATCCGGCGGGAATTGTTTCCCACTGAGCTTCCATCGCCGCTAACTTGGTGGGTTGATAGTGGCGAACTTGCTCAGCGCTCAGGTGTCCCATCACAATTTGTAAAGGCGTAACCGCCACTGCTACGGCGATCGCCACTTTAAAAGATAAAGTAAAAAATTCTTGATGACGCTTCTGTAAAATGTACCAAGCGCTAATGCCACCAATTACAAACAGCGAAGTTTCTAGGGTCGCTAAGAACATGTGCAGAATGCTGTTCAGAGCAAAAGGATTCATAATTGCCTGAAAATAATCACTAACTACAAACTTTCCTTGAACAAAGTCACCACCCGCCGGAGTCTGGAGCCAAGAATTGGCCACCAAAATCCATACTGTCGAAAGATTGGCACCAAAGCCCACCATGATCGTAGCTAAGTAGTGAATCGCTGGTGGCACTCGCTCCCACCCAAACAACATAATGCCCAAAAATCCAGCTTCCAATGCAAAAGCCATTGAAGCCTCAAAGCCCAAAATACTACCAAAAAAGTCCCCAACCGCCTCCGAAAACGGTGCCCAGTTGGTGCCGAACTGAAATTCCATCGGCAAACCAGAAGCCACCCCAATGCCAAAATTCAACACATAGAGCTTCGCCCAGAAGCGGGCATGGTGGTAATAGCTAATATTTTTGGTCTTCAGCCACAGCCCTTCGACCACAATGAGATAAATAGACATGCCGGTGGTCAAAACTGGCCACAGCATGTGAAAAATGGCGGTGAGGGCAAACTGCATCCGTGATAAAACAACGGTATCTCCGAGAAAATCCATGTGATGCTCCTGTAAGGTGAGATCTTGGAAAGGTACTTACAGAGACCATGCTAGCGAGAGATCTGAGGAATGGGGTGGGGATCGATCGAATCTACACACTCACTTCACCAGTCATGGACCGCATCAAAACCAAGGCAAATATGGACAATCTCTTTGATCATGAAACCTTTTCTAAAGACAGCAAAGTAAACTATAGCGTTTTCGTCTCGAATGTGGTGCAATTGATCGTTACTCAGAGTGGCTTATAGCCACCCAGAAGCATTTTATCCGAGACGGAACCGCTATAAAGGTTTATTGATGGTGATATTCCCACAACTCGGCTAACTTAGTTGCTATCCTTGCTGCTGCCCCAGCCTCACCCATGCGCAGCCGCCCATTACTAGCAATACCAGCTAATTTATCAACATCCCCCACCAAATCCCTGACTACCAAACCCACAAATTTTGGATCATCTACCAAAATTACTGATTCACCCAACAAATCACACTGACGCTCCGCAAACAGTCGAGTGAATTGTGGTCCTTCCCCTGGTATCACTAAGGCCGGTTTCTTCAAACCCACAAACTGCTCCGTCGCAGTCCCGGCCATCGCCAAAGCCACATCGCCCCAAGCCAAACAATGGGCATATTGACCCACCGCCAAATGCAACTTAAGATCATTGAGCTGCCAAGTACCACCCCACTCACCAAAACCCACAAATTGCCAAGCTTGCAGACTTTTTTGTAACTCCGCCAAATCCAAAGAAGGCGTAATCCCAGCGATCACCTCAATACTCCTGTCAGCCAACACCTCCCCCAAATTTTCTAACCCCGCCACCAACATTTGCCAATTCCGATAAGCCTCTGGTGGCCGTGAACCGGGCAAAATAGTCACTCGCAAATCTAACTCCCGATCCACCAACCCACTAACTTCTCGCCCTTCTTGCAACCCATCCATCATCGGATTACCCAAATCCCAAGCCGGAATCTGAAACTCATTTAATTTTTCGGCGGTAATGCGATCGCGGGGAAACACCCCCTGACAATTGGGATGCTGCATTAGCCAGCGCTCCCAAGGAAAATAGATCGAGCCACTCCGCGCTTCTAGACTCTTTTGTCGATGGGCCAAAGGCTGTTCATGACTATCCACCAAATAATATTCTGACTTGGCCGTACCCACAAAAATATAAGCCGCGCCACTATACCGCGCCATCAATAGCGGCACAATATCACCCACTGCCAAAATTTTGCCGCCTGCTTGTGCCCAGCGTTTGACGGCTTGCCATTGGCTGATCGACAGTTGCAGCAAGCCTCCCTGTACATCCCGCCAAAGCTGCTGACCATCTTGGTTAAACCCACCAGAAGGCATGGTTTTTACCTCGCCCCAAATGGGAATCGATAAATCTCGGTAGGCTTGGCCTTTACCAACGATCGGCAGCGCCAAAATCTCTGCCACCGCACATTGCTGTTGCAGTTTTTGCAGTATTTTGGCAGCGATCACATCTTCGCCGTGGCCGTTGCTGAGAGAGAGTAGTTTCACTCCAATGCTCCAGAGTTTGCTTCTGCCTCACTTTACCGCAAGGTGAGAGTGGAGAGAGTCTTAGACGATGAAGAAGTGGTGGACTTTGATCGCCTATGGCGCAAGCGACTTGTGCTGAGCAAAGTCGAAGTAAGCTATCGATTGGAGTCTATGATGAGATGATGCCCTATTTCGATTAAACCTATGACTCAGCACGAACCATCTGCTTTGAAAGCCCGCGATACATTAACTACGATGTTTGTGGTGTTGAGTGTTTTAGATGCTGTTTTGGTGCCTATTTCTCGAGATTGGTATTCGATCGGGCGTATTTTGCTCGCGGTTGTAGTAAAGACTGAGAACTAGTCTAGATTGGATTTTGTGTTGACCACCCATCAACACAATATGATTAGTATGGTTAAGATGGGCTAAGCGACAGCGCTCTACTTTTGTAAAACCAGCTTTCACCCAGAACTCTCCCAGTTTCTTGAACGTAGTGTCAATTTAATCTATAACGCCGCGAATGAACGGGGTATCGGGAGCCAAGCTGACTTTGATAAATGGTTCGCCAAAAATCGCCTCAATGATCCAGATTACTTTTTACCAGCTCTGCTTAAAGAATTGGAAGCGATTATTGGAGATAGCTGGTTATTTGATCACGCAGCATTTCTGAAGGACAACCAGCAAGACGGGTGCGTGTGACTTTCTACAGAGGAAATTTACCAGCCTTGATTTCGTGTTGGTGCTGCTAGCCTTGAACGGTCGGTCTGATTTTTATTTTC
>JAYUSV010000252.1:0-5934 GCA_043755495.1 Synechococcales cyanobacterium | reverse complement strand
CACGATAAGCAAAATATTGTGGTCTTTGATTTTACGCAGATTCAGGTTTTGATTGGGGAGAAGGTAATTTACAGCCGATCGATCAACAAATATCCAGTAGAAGAGTTTGGAGCTAGGTCGATCGGCAAACTACCGTTTTTTGTGTTTCTTTATGCTGGTGAAAAGTCGATAGCTTCGCTTGCACCGAAGGTGATCGCTGCCCGTGGTCGCGGTGGTGGCTTAGCCGTTTGGGTTAAAACTCCGTAGTCATTATTTTGATTCTTTCTTGAACTTTTCCAATATTTTCTTGGCCTTTAATATATCTTGCGGCTGTTCTGATTTACGACCGGCTAACAACACCATAATTTGAGAATTGTCGATTCTGCTGCAATATATCCGATAACCACAGCCATAATGGATTCGTAGTTCAAGGATGCCATCAAAATCCTTGTAATCACCAAGATTGCCTTTTTTAACTGAGGTAAGGCGACTGATAATGATTTCTCGACCCTGAACATCAGATAACTGTTTAAGCCATTGACCGATCATAGGGACTTCATCTTTTGACATCGAGTAACAGGGGACTATTCGGTCATTGGTAGTCCAGGTCAGAAAACAAGTCTGTGTCTCAATCCAGTCATGATGTGATGCCAAATGTTGCTTTGCACTAGCATGGGGAACCGTAATATTTTGACTGATGATATCAGTGGTATCAGGGTCGAGAAAGGAGTGTTGCAACTGAATTTGAGAAATTTGCCAATGGGGTGCAGAGGGAAAGCTGATGGCTAACGCTTCGATTAAAAAAGCAACACCAAGTCCAGCAGCTACCAGATTCTGGCAACGAAATTCAGATTGATCGGCTTGTTCCAACAGATCTGGCTCGGTTTGAATATCGATGAAAGGCGATTTTGTTTGGAGAGATTTGAAAAAGCGTTGTCTTTCCCTATCTACACCAGGATCATTGCGCCATTGGGCGATCGAGTAATTGTTAGCCAATTGAGCTTGATTAAAACCACTATGAATGCGCAGTGACTTAATTTCTAGCTTTTGTGCTGCCCGAACTAAATCAATAAACTCCTGCATCCGCTGCTGGGCAATGGCGATATTGGGAGCGGGGGAGTCGAGAGAAAGTTCGTTAAATACCATTTCCAAAGCCATGATGATCTATACTCCCGGTGGTTCTAGCAGTTCATCTAAGCTTTTATCCCATTCATCAAAGAAGCCATTCGGCCATTGGTCTAATCGGCCATTGCGATCAATCTTTGGTGAAACTAGTAGAGAATCCGTGGAGTTCTGGTCAGGTAAAAAGAAGTGCAGATCTACATCTTGGGGCTTCAGTCTGCCACGATGCACTGCTAAGCGAATGCCATTTAGAATATGGTCGCTGTGGGTTTCAACCACAATCTGCATTCCGATGCTAGCAGCGCGAGCCATTAGATCTCCCATGCGGGCTTGTCCTTGGGGATGAAGGTGAGCTTCAGGGTTTTCCAACAGCAGCAGCGCGCCCGGTTTGGCGGAGAGGATTGCGACAATTACCGGCAATGTGTAGGTGATGCCAAAGCCAACGTTGGTGGCGCGGAAGGGGCTGCCGCCAGCGAAAGAGTATTGCAGGCTTACTAAGTCCATATCGGGGTTCGATCGGGTACTAATCCGACTACCTGGGCTAATTTCACTCAACCAAGCTTCTACCTGTAATTTTAAGTTCAGGGAACTTTCACTGGGATGAGCCAAGGCTGCATCAGCAATCTTTTGGGAATCTCCAAATAACTCTAGGTAATGAGCTGTATATTCACCTTGTGTGCCCAGTTGTCGATGTTGTCGTACTTGAAAATCAGATATTTCTAAAAAGCGGCGGGGGCCAAGACGTTCAGCTTGTAGGTATTGAAAGTCGTCGGTAAATAAATTGAGGTATTCAATATTCTGTGTTGGTGGTGAGATGCGGTCTAAGACATCCATCTGGGCATCATATTCAAAGCTCCAGTTAATCACTTCTCCAGTATCTAAGCCAATCTCAAATCCTAATTCGTCTTTTACTGCCTTCACATTCAAAGCATCTTTTGCGGTGCCGATATTCACCAAGTCTCCATTTAGAGCCAAGCCAGATAGATTATTTTGTTGTTGAGATTGGCGGAGTAACAGTAATGATTGCAATATCGAAGATTTGCCTGTGCTATTGAGTCCAGATAGCAGAGTTAAATGATTGAACAAAATCTTTTGATTTATAAATCGCTTGAAATTTTTTACAGTGAGGGACTTTAGCATAAGAATAATATTCAGGGTGATACTGGTGTTGGCAATAATTCAGAGTTATTGTCAGTTTCAGACAATAAAACTTCTAATCTTGCCATGTCTTCATATTCATCAGATAGACAATGATCAATTAAAGATTTTACAGATGCAAATCTTTTCTTAACTTTTTTCGTGCTGCCTGTTCCTTGCGAAATTGCTTCGTTGAATGCTGTGTTCTCCATTAACATCTCAAAACCTTTATTTATAGTATGTTTTCTTTCCTCTATAATTTTAAATTCTTTATCGGTAATTCCAGCAAGGTTGACGCACCATGATTCAAACAAAGATTTATTGACAGGGTTTCTGAGCCTCCTTTGTGGGTTGGGTTTGCGAAATGCATTGCTACCAAATATTTGACTGGCACGTTGAATAGCAAGATTAAATTGATTAATCAAAATATTTCTTGTACCTTCATCCATGCGATTAATTTTGATCATTGAATTATTCAAGAAACTGTCGAAATCAGATGATTTATAATCCTCAGGCGAGGTAAGCACAAAAGCGAAGAATCTTAACACAAGTTCTTGATCGACCATTCTTTCAAAAGAAACACCAGTAGCTTCTATAAACGCTGTGGTTTTAGATAAAGAACTTATAAGTCTAGTTGCTTGACCTTGATTTAGAGCATGGCGAATTTCCTGGGTAGACAAAGGAAGTCCGCCTGTATTAATTCTTTTAAAAATATTGAATTTTACTTCTGGGGGAGTACCTTGACCAATTAAATATACTGTGACCTGAGTTTCCTCAATTCTTCTTTGTAAGTCTCGGGGAAGTTCATTATAGCTAAAACCTTTGAATTGCTGCAAAAATTCTAACCCTTCGAGTTTCATTTTTTTCTCTAAAGCAAAAGACTTAAGAGTGGTTAACCGTTGTAATCCATCAATTACAGCCCATTCCTCATCATTAGTAGCATCAATATAAAAAGCTGGTAGAGGTATTCTAATAAGTAGTGATTCGATCAGGCGACTTTGAACCGCAGGTTTCCAAATGCCAGCTATTCTCTGAAAGTCAGGAGATAAATTTAATTCTCCATGCTGGATTCTCTTTAACAAAAGATCAATTGTCATATTTTTGCTTTCAATTCGTATCAGAGCTGGATCGAATGGTCGATCAATTCCTTCCTCTTCGTCTAAATCAATAGTGACTACTTCTTGAGATCTTTGTGTATCTGAAATATTGTTCTCTACATTAAGTTTAGCCAATAGCTCAAAAGCAAATGCACTAGCATTTTGTGCAGCTAGTTCTTGAGATCGACCTTGATCAGCAGTTATCTTCTTATCGATTAAATCTGAAATCCCCCGAATTACTATTGCCGATACCCGTTGATCTGCACACGTCGCTTGTAGAGAACCGAAACCCTCCATCTCTACCGCTACCACATCCCCATAGTTTGATCGAAGAAATTTATACACGTCCGACTTGGTAGAAGCCACCACCTTTTCCCCCGCTGCAATCGGAGCCAAAAACACCTTTGGCAGCTCTACCTCAGTCACAGCCATTCTTCTCTGCAACCAATCGCCCTTTCGTGCCTCCGCCCGCGCTCGCTGCTCTAAACCATAAGCCGCCAAACCAATCTCTGGTCTTGGATTAAAAACCTTCTCACTTGTACCCGACTCATACCCATAACTCTTCGTTGAAACTACCACATCCCCGATCGCCACATCTTTGACACCCCCCGCGATCCCCACAAACAAAACAATCTCCGGGTTGAAGTAGGCGATTGCCCTCTCAGCCTCCAAAGCCGCCCCCGGATTCCCCGCCCCAATTTCGACAATTCCCACATCCCATGGTGAAAAATGACCTACCTCATAAATGGTGCCTTGAGGATGGAGAACTTCCCGCAAATCTCTAAGATGCTGACGAACTGCAAGGTACTCGACAGCTAGCGAAGTAATGATAACAGCACAAGGCATAGGTAAATAGGTATCAAAAAACCCAGTGGCATATCTGGCCTTCTATTCTACTGCTCCACAGCTCCGCTTGCACCTGTACTGCTCACAACCAGTAGCAAAACTCAGCCTTTACGTAGCCGCAGGTTATATTCATCCACCAACCGATTATTTTCCACGGTCTTTTGCTCTTGCTGAAGCGCATCGCCAAACTCAATCAGCCGAGCGAGACTAATGTAGGGTTTGGCAAAAGTGGGTTTGCCAGTAACACTGTTCACCACCGAGGCCGACACCCGATCGATGCCCACCTCATGAATATACTTCCGTACCTGCTCATCATACAGACGAGCGCGGACGGCTCCATAAAAATCTACGGCTTGGGTGGGAAATCGATCGACCAACCGCACTATTTCATCTGACTGCAAACCATCAGGGGCAAAGATGCCATTAACAATCCCAATTTTGTCCTCACGAGTGGGATTCCAATAAAACTTCTCCATCCGGCCATCCCGAATCAATGGCGCGTAGAGCGTCGAGAAATCGTTGCCAGTGACAATAATCGGAATCCGGGGCAAGGGGGTGGAGTCGTAGCTGCCCGGTAACTGCACGTTGGTAGGGTTATCGGCAATGTTCATCAGAGTAGCATTTACCAACTGAGTGTTCACGGTATATTGAGTACCGCTATCAAAGCGACCAGCACCAGCATCCAGGTCATTGATCATCAAAATACACATTTTGCCCCGCACTTTCACCAGCTCAGCGGCTTCTCGGTAGCGCAGTCGTACTAGGCGGCTAGAGTCCCCAGCATCGGGGCTTTCTAGTTCTCCGGCGCTGATATGGACGGTTTCGATGCCCATGCGTTGGTAGACTAGCTCACATTGAAAGGTCTTGCCTTCGCCTTTGCGCCCATGCACACCCAAAATCAGCGGTACTTTCACTCCTGGCAAATCTAGGTAGTTTTTGGTGATATGAACTGAGAGTTTGTCTAAAAAGCTGGGGGCAATGTAATATTCCATGAGCGTCAATTGATTCAGAGGTAGCGAGTATATGTTAACTCTTGCTCTGCCCACTCGAATATAAAATGATGAGTACCAGTTTTAAATAGGACACTGTTGTACTTTAAGTTTCTAACCAAATTATGGAAAGTAGACCCATTCCAATATCGATCGAAGAGTTTGATTTAATGTCTCATCCTTTCGGTTGGAAAGCGGAGTATTTCAATGACCAAGCTCATTTTACTCCCAGAGAAAACCATGTATACTCTAGGCTCACTCTAGAACACCGTGAAATCAACGAATCCATCAATATCGTTCCTGTTGACCAGGTATTTCAGCAACAAATCATCGAAGTTTTTTATGAAACATTCCTAGATTCTGTAGAATTCTGCAGCTGGCCAACAGAGTCAATAAGGAACCAAGTAAACAAAAACATCAGCAGTTATTTTCAGGGCGGAAGAGGAGATCCACTGCCAGTCTCGATGATGGCGCTGGAGCCAAACACCGATAAAATTATCGGAATCGCCTTGTTTGTCAAAAAGAAAGAAGGAGATACAGACCTAGATTTATTGTTCGTCAAACCATCTCATCAAAGAAGAGGCATCGCCACCCAAATGGTTACAAAGGCCGCAAATATTTTGTACAACAACGGGGTACGAGAACTGCGCTGTGCTCATCATATTTGCAATGAGCAAAGTCGTGACTGGCAACATAAATATGGATTTGAGATCATCCCAGATCAGTTCTACTGTCGATTGAAATACTCGTTCTATCGGCATGAA
>JAYUSV010000251.1:0-2078 GCA_043755495.1 Synechococcales cyanobacterium | reverse complement strand
ATCAGCGCCTGAAGTTTAATCGCGGACTGGTTGGGTGGCGTGGTAGGATTTTGGCGCGCATAGCTAGCGATCGCCTGTTCGATGGGCTTTTCTTGCTGGGCCGCGTACATATTGCCACCAATAAGCCAAATGCTAATGGTCACAACAATCAGACCAATAGTTATAGCCCACCTCTCTTTAAACTTGATGCCTGACCGGGGTAGCTCTCTTTCCAAGGCTCGTGCTAAAACATGGTCGGCACCAGCCAGCTCTTGAACTTTGGCCAGTAGGCGATCGCCCTTATAGAACCCCGGACTGAAGGTATTGATGAGAGGTAGCCATGGCTTACCATAATTTGTTTCGATAGATAAGGTTTTTATACCCAAAATATTGTATGCTTTGACAGCAGTAATATCATGCCATTTAATGATGGGTGCTTTCTTGAGGAGAAATAGGTGTGTATTTTGCCCCAGCATGACACCATCAGTGTTCAATTTCATCCAAGATTTTTTTACAGCCAATATAGTTAGTGGCATGAATACTACCAGCGCCAGTATTGCTAATAATAGAAAAGAAATGATCGTTTCATTAATTGATTGAAGTCTTATCCCATCAACTACTGAAATAATGAAAAATGTTAATATAAACAACTGTGTGTAGTATGAAGCAGACAACAACGATGAAGGCAGAAACTTTTCGGTGTCCGAGTGGGATACAGAGTTCTTTGAAAAGTTTTTTTTACGCCACATGGCCATGACCGACGAATAGCTTACCCACCTAGGGTACCCATAATGGAGTCGAAATACATCATGTCATTCAAAAAAACCTAGCACTATTCACAACAGTTTCAATCCACCTCTGTTGATATCCTGCCTAGGAAAGGCAGGACAGCTCAGATTAGACATTGGAAACCTTGTTCCTAATTAACCTTTACCCGAACACTTTTTATTGTTTCAGCACCATCTTTATCTGTTGCAGTTAATATCACGTTATAGTAACCACTGTTGGTAAAGATATGCATTGGATCTCGGCCAATAACCGGTGGGGTATTGTCGCCGAAGTTCCAACTGTAGGTGAGGGTATCTAGACTGCCAAGATCGCTAGCCAGTGCAGTAAAAGGAGCTGCTATGCCTTTAGTGATCGTGGCTGGTTTGGTAATGTTCACTATTGTTGGGACAACGTTATTGACTTTGACCACGGTAGTTTGACTAGTCGTACCTCCATCCTTGTCCGTGACGGTGAGGGTAACGGAGTAGGTGCCATTGTCCGCAAAGACGTGATTCACCGCTTGACCCAATACGGCTGGGGTATTGTCACCAAAGTTCCATCTGTAGGTCAGCTTGTCTCTAGTGCCAGCATCGGTAGCCAGTGCTTTGAACTGAGCCGATTTCCCTTCATTAATCTGACTGGGTTTGATGATCTCTGCAATGACTGGGACAACATTATCAACGACCACAGTAAAGTCCTGACTTGTGGTGCCACCATTTTTGTCTGTAACGGTCAGTACCACTTTGTAGCTACCATTGTCGGCAAAAGCGTGGGTGACGTTTTGCCCTAAAACTGACCTACCCTTGTCACCAAAGTTCCAACGGTAGGTCAGGGTATCTTTAATGCCGGGGTCTGTAGCACTGGCGCTGAAGGAAACAAGCTGGCCCTCATTGATGGTTGTTGGTTTAACCATATCAATGATCGTGGGAGCGACATTATCGACAGTGACTCTGACTGTCTTAACAGTGGTGCCGCCATCTTTATCCATTGCTGTCACAGCCACTGTGTAAGTACCATTGTTGACAAAGGTATGGCTGACCTCCTGACCGGTAATGGCACCGGTATTATCACCAAAGTTCCAACTGTAGGTGAGGGTGTCTAAGGTACCGAAATCGGTAGCTTCAACGGAGAATTGAGCGGCTTGACCTTCACTGACTTTAGCGGGTTTGAGGATGTTGACGATCGCCGGAGCAACATTATTGACAGTGACTTTGACTGTTTTAGTAGTGGTGCCTCCATCCTTATCTGTGGCAGTCACAACCACATCATAAATGCCATTATCGGCAAAAGTGTGACTGACAGTCTGACCCGCTTCAGCACTAGTATTGTCT
>JAYUSV010000250.1:0-2081 GCA_043755495.1 Synechococcales cyanobacterium | reverse complement strand
GCAAGGTACCTCCTTATTTTGACTGAGTATGCATTTTATTACATCGTACAATTGTACTTATTGCATAACTGAGATGCTCCCGGGAAATATTAGACGGAAATACGTCAGCCTAATAACCTAATTAAGGATGTTAAGCTGACAAAATTCAGCATAACACCTTATCTACAGCTTGATTCTCCTGATAGTGAAGCTAGAAAAATAGAGGTATTCAAAGATGGATCAGTAGAGTGATGCAAGATGTGAGGATATTGAAGTTAGGTCAACTCGATTAGCACGAGAGTTATTTCCGACAACAGCAAAGATTGCTGAAGATCCAGATTTCTGCCCAGAGGAAATTATCAGTCAAGAATTTGAAACTGCTTGGATTCAGAATGTCTCGCCTTGAAAATTAGTTACATTAACGGTGGCACGACTAATCTGATAGCTCACAGCATTGCAGCTCTTCGGCGCTGGGCAAACCAATCTTTAAGCTGCTGCTGACATCGATCGGCCTCCACCCCGGCCACTACCGACAAAAAATGATTGCTAGCTTTGCTATCGGGGATATTTAGAACTGTTCGCACAGCTCCAGCCTTCGTATCATCAGCCCCATATACTAAAAGACCTAACCGAGCAGCAATGATTGCCCCGGCACACATCGGGCAAGGTTCGAGGGTCACATATAAAGTGCAGTCGTTCAAATGCCAGTTACCTAGATGTTGCCCTGCCTGCCGCAGGGCAATAATCTCGGCGTGAGCTGTGGGGTCAGCATCCCGCTCCCGCCGGTTTTCGCCGCGCCCAATGATCTGTCCTTGACCATCTACAACGATCGCGCCTACTGGAACTTCTTGGGCAATACCCGCTGCGGTGGCTAGTTCGATCGACTGCGCCATAAATGCTTGCTGCATTGTCAACGGAAACGTCGTCAACCATTTCTCTAGTGCTTCTCTACTTTTCCGGCTCATATTTTTGTTAGAATCTTGGTGCTCTTCAGCCTCAGTGGCAACTGACAAACATGGTAAGCGTTAAAGATTCTTTTGTTGATCAAGTGAAAGTCTTACTAGATGAACCATCGATCGAGAATATTAAAGATGCCCTACGTTTACTCAGTCTGGAGCGCGCGAAGGTTCTGCAAGCTGAATTTATTGCTAAGTATGGGCTAAAAGTGCAAGCTGGCCTATTTGAAGGCATGGAATATCTGCCGGACTGTGCGGAAGGCTGCTATGTTCCTAAACTGCTGGGCTGCTATGAAGCTGAGTTAGAACCATATTTTCGACAGGCGATCGCCAAACCATATCAAGCCATTATCAACGTAGGCTGCTCGGAAGGCTTTTATGCAGTGGGTTTGGCCAAGTTAATGCCCCAAGTTCAGGCCTATGCCCATGATACTAATGAGGCCGCCTGGGCAGACTGCAAGCAGTTAGCTAGTCAGAATGGGGTGATCGATCGCGTTCATATCGGCGGTACTTTTGCAGCCGTGGACTTTCAGGAATTTGCCGATCGAAAAACCTTAGTTCTCTGCGACATCGAAGGCGGCGAAGAGGGTCTATTAGATCCGAGCTTGGCTCCGGCTCTGAGCAAAATGGATATTATTGTGGAACTCCATGATGGCTTTGCGCCCAATATTCAAGAAACCTTGATCCAACGGTTTCAGAAAACCCATGAGATTTCGATCGTTCCTCATACTCTGCGTGCCATCACCTTGCCGTCACTGTTACAAGAATGGGGCAGCCTAGATCAGTTGTTGGCGATCTGCGAATGGCGAGCATTCCCCACCCCCTGGTTAGTAATGTGGGCCAAGCAGTAATGTTGAAGAACCCGAAATCCGTAGGGGCGGGTTCATCCGTCAACAAAGCGCAAAGCGATCGATCTCAAATAAAAACCCGCCCACCCTACCGGTAAATAATCGCCCCATCAACATTGCGCCCGTTCAAAAATCCCACGATTGCAAAGATTGATCGGGGATGACATCGATCGGTTTGTGTTACGTTCGATCGACATCTTCTAACAGAATTTACGCGCGGTGGTTAACTGGTGGGGTGGGCGGGTTTTTATTTGAGATCGATCGCTTTGCGCTTTGTTGACGGATGAACCCGCCCCTA
>JAYUSV010000249.1:0-2082 GCA_043755495.1 Synechococcales cyanobacterium | reverse complement strand
GTTGCGAACTCCTTCTCGCTCCCCCGACCAAGTGGGTTGAAAGGGGTGACAGCCCTGATCTGGCTTTACTGTTGTCGTAAACTCTATGCCTTTTTGCTTCGTCTGCCGATCGTATGTCAGTGGTAGACAATCAGCATAGGCCATTACTTTGGGAATATGACTTTGGTGAAAATTACGACCTGGCCCTCCCCATATTTCTTGGCTAGCTATTTGTTTCTTGGCATCTGCTGCTGACTGCGAATCAGTTTCGGTGCGATGATATAACGGACTTCCGGCCATGGCAATCTCTCTAGTCAACTCATGCTTTGCCATTGTATCAGCTCGTTGAATTAATCAGAAAGGTTGGGGCTGCGCCGCTGATGGTGAATGCTGCCCAGTAGTAAGGGTCTTGGTATGGTCGATCGATTGGTTTAACGTTTTGGAGAGTGTCGATGATGATGCGGATTTTTTCGAGTACTTCGTCTTGGTGGGATAGTTTGGGGTGTTGTGAAAGCTGGGCGTAGAATTGGCCGAGTTCGGCGTTGGTAACGTGGCGCAGCCATTGGCTGGCATTGTATAGGGCTTGGGGCGCGGAGATGTTTTGGGCGAGCTGTTGGTAGAAGTAGATAAGAAGGGGGCTGCTGGCCTGGTCTTTGATTTTCCAGAGGGCGCTGATGGTGTAGCTGGCTCCGCCGCTGAGGCAGGCGCTGACGAGTCCGATGTATTCGTCTTGGAGACTTTGGTGATTGGCGATCGAGGTTTGGCAGGCGGAGAGGACGATGAGGTGATAGGGGCTGAGGTTGCTGGTGGCGAGGTCTGGGCAGGTGATGGTTTGGTTGTTGTTTAGGTAGAGGCAAGATTCTTGGGGGCGACGGGCAAAGTGCTGGCTGTGACCAGTGAAGTGAAGGATGCGCTGGGGGTTCAATGAGGCAAGAGAATAAAGACCCTCATCCCCCAGCCCCTTCTCCCAAGGCGGGAGAAGGGGAGCCGGAGCGCAAAGCGAAGTCTCTTGCCCCCTCTCCCGCCTTGGGAGAGGGCTGGGGTGAGGGTCTTTCAGTGCATTCTCTTGCCCCACGCTATCAATAAACTCTAAGAATCCTGACTTGGTAGCTTTGCTGCTGGCCAATAGTCTGCCGCTGGGTAACAGGGCGTTGATAGCGGCGATTTCTAATTCGGCGCTGGAGAGGTTGCTGCCTTCGGGTTGTTGAATGAGGTCAACGGTGAAGGGTGGAGCGGCGGGGGCTTTTTGCTGAAGGTTGAGGGCGATTTGCAGGCTGGGGAGGTAGGTGACGGGGTATTGCTCAAAGAATTGGTGTAGTGGTAAGCGATGCAGGTCTTTGTGGGGAATTAAGGTCAGGCTGGTGATGGGCTGCTGGAGGTGCTGAATAATTTGGGGGATTTTTAATATTTGCTGGAGCTGGAGCCAGTCGAGGGTGGCGAAGGCCGGTGCTAGGTCTGCGTCGCTGGTTTTCTTTTTGCTGCTGTCTGGGGTGGCGGCGACGGTGTTGATTTTATCCCATTGGGTAATCCAGGTTTGTAGTGTGGTGAGGTTGTCGCTATAAAATACCCGAGGCTGGTCGTCGCCCGGTTGCAATATGAAGGTGCTGAGGGCGCTGGGGCTGAGGTGCCAATAAACTATGGCGCTATGGGGGGTCAGCAGGGTTTGGATAGCAGAAAAGCTGGGGCTAACGATGGTTTCTTGCAGGGCGCTAAGCAGGCTTTCGAGGCAGAGGTTTTTACAGAGTTCGGCGGCTTCTAGTGCCAGGATTGGCTGCTGGTTTTGCAGTAAAATATCGACTTCTAATTGACGGAAGCTGTTGAATTTAGCCAGGAGTTTACGTCTTTGCCGTGGGGTTTGGTTGTTTAGGAGCTGTTTTAATAGTTCTTGCCCTTGCTCTCGGTAGCTGTTGGCTGCTTCTGGCTCCCTAAGGGCAGAATAGACTTTCATGAAGTCTTGGATCAGCTCTAGGTGTAGTGCGGGGAATTGGGGCAGGGTGCCTTCGGCTGCTTGGAAAGCGGTGAGGGCTTGGCGGTAATAGACACGAGAATCGAGGCGGAATTTGTCGAAATTGTTTTGGCCTTTACGATAGTGCAATCGGCCAA
>JAYUSV010000248.1:0-5972 GCA_043755495.1 Synechococcales cyanobacterium | reverse complement strand
GAACACCAACTCCTCCAGGAACACCGACCCCTCCGGTAACACCAACTCCTCCAGGTGGTGCGACACCAGCATTGATGGTTAAAGACTTCTCTGTTGTTGAAGGCCAAGACGCAGTGTTTACGATCATGTCGAGCACTCCCGTTTCTGGAGCCAACAGAGTCAGGCTCAACCTAAACAATGGCACCGCGATCGCCCCTGGTGATTACACCAACACTGGTTTACAAATTTCTACCGATGGTGGCACCACCTTTAAGCCTTTCACCAATGGTGACGAAGTAAGCTTTGATGCTGGCAAAGACAAAATCTTGTTAAAAGTTCCCACTGTTGATGACAACGTAGTAGATGCCAACCTCGCACCGGGTAATATTTTCACCGATCGGGAAAACTTCACACTCACCGTTACACCCGTAACTGGTTTTACTGGCGGCAATGTCATTGAAACAGCCTTTATCTTGGACAACGATGTGCAGAAAATTGGTGTGATTTCCAATGGCGACAAAACCGAAGGTGATTTTGCTTCTTGGACTGTTTCGGTAGACAAAAATAGTGACTTCAAATGGAGCTGGGCGAAGTTTAACTTGGTTGATGGCACCGCCGATCGAGCGACTGATTATGATCCAAATACCTTGCAGGTTTCGATCGACAATGGTGCAAATTGGGAAAAACTGATCGAAGATGACAACTTCGGTTTTGCATTCAAGCCCAATGTCACTTCTGCTCAAGTACGGGTTAAAACTAACACTGATAGCCGGACAGAAGGCTCAGAATCACTGATCCTAAAAGTCTCGCCCAACAACGAAGGTTTAGGACATTTAGATCCGACAATGGTGCAGGCTGCTTTGAATATCAAAGATCCTATGGCTGGAACACCAACTCCCCCGGTAACACCGACTCCACCAGGAACACCAACACCTCCGGTAACACCAACTCCGCCGGTAACACCAACTCCACCAGGAACTCCGGCTCCACCGACAGGCATACCCAAAGCGAAACTTGTTGGCGACAAAATGATCACCGAAGGTGCTGCTGGTAGCTATCGAGTTGAATTGGATGCTGTTAGCGACAAAGATCGGACTTTCACTATCACGATCGCCAATGGTACTGCCAATCGCATCGATGCTAATAGAGGCACTAGACTAGGCAATGCTACCCAACCCGCTTTTACTGGCAACCCTGACAGCACCCTAGAAAACCAGCAAGTAGCCAAAGACTTTGCTAAATGGGGCGACATCTACTGGCGGAATATCAACACCGAGCCAAATGGCTATCAGGTGAGAGATGACAAAGACTTCACTGTTTCTAAGAGCGATGGTTCCCTGAATACTGGCAACACCATCACTGTCACAGTTAAAGCCGGTCAACAAACCTCTGATGCTTTTAAGGTTGACGCTTGGAAAGAAAACGTGATCTCTCCTTGGGCGCTATTACCAACCCAACTCAATGCCAACGAATCTCTGTATCGTTTTTTCAACCAAGAGAACATCTACATCGGCACTGGCTTAAACTCCCCAGAAGCTAGTCAACAACGTGAAGCGGATGAAACATTATCTGTTACCCTGACTGCCGCAACCGATGCCACTATTCACGCCGCTGATAGCAAAATTGATGTCACCATCAAGGATGCTAGCAAAATCAACTACATCAGCCCAATCGCCCTCGATCTCAACGACGATGGTATTCAAACGGTCAGCGTTGATGCAGGCGTGAAGTTCGACATTCTGAACAGTGGTAAAGCAGTGCAAACTGGCTGGATCTCTGGTGAAGATGGCTTCTTGGCAATCGATCGCAATGGTAACGGTAAAATTGATGATCGCAGTGAGCTATTTGGTGGTGCAGTAGGTGAAGGCTTTGGCACCTTGGCCAGCTTCGACTCCAATGCCGACGGTGCCGTGAATGCCACCGATGAGTTCTTTACATCTTTGGGTGTTTGGCGCGATGCCAACGTCGATGGTATAACAGATGCTGGTGAACTAACTTCCTTGGCAGATGCTGGCATTGCTAAGCTGAATACTGCTTATAGCAGCAACTTTAGCACCGATGCTCAGGGCAACATCTTGGGTGAGAAGAGTAATGCAATTACTAGCAGTGGCAACTCGATCGACACTGTTGATGTTTATTTCAAACTCGGCTAAGTCGTTTGCGCGGTTTCTCCTTTGGAGAATCGCTTAGTTAAACTTAAAACCCGTGCTGTAAGGCACGGGTTTTTTAGTAGAAACTTGCTATTGACCAGAATCTAGCAGAGATAATGGAGAATCTGGCACCGCCCAATTTTCTAAATGGCGGCGAGCAGCATCTGTCACCACTCTGCCCCGAGGAGTGCGCTGTAGATAGCCAATTTGCAGCAAATATGGCTCATAGACTTCTTCGATCGTCTGTCGGTCTTCACCGGTCGCCGCAGCTAAAGCTTCTAAACCCACTGGTCCACCATTGAATTGATCGATCGCCGTCTGTAATAGCAATCGATCGATCCAGTCCAATCCGCGCGGATCGACATGATAAATGGCCAAAGCTTCCGTAGCAACTTCTTCGGTAATTTGGTCATGTTTGCGCACCTGCATAAAATCTCGCACTCGTTTGAGCAATCGATTAGCAATTCGCGGTGTCCCTCGTGCCCGCCGGGCAATTTCGGCGGCTCCCTCGGCTGAAATTGGTACCTTGAGTAACATGGCCGTGCGAGTCACAATCTCGGTGAGTTCAGATACTTCATAAAAACGCAGACGTTGAATCAGGCCAAATCGATCGCGCAAAGGCCCAGTCAATGAACCGACCTTGGTCGTCGCACCGACTAAAGTAAACTTGGGCAGCGGGATACTGCGAGTTTTGGCTGTAGCTCCTTTGCCAATGGTAATATCTAAGCGAAAATCTTCCATCGCCGGGTACAGCAACTCTTCGGTCATCCGCGACAGCCGATGAATTTCGTCGATAAATAAAATATCTCCTGGTGCCAAGCTCATTAAAATTCCCACAATATCGCGGGGGCGCTCTAAAGCTGGCGCAGAAGTAATTTTACAATTTACTTTCATTTCGGTGGCCAAAATCAAAGAAATAGTTGTCTTGCCCAACCCTGGTGGTCCATAGAGCAACAGGTGATCTAATGACTCTTGGCGAGCCGTAGCCGCCTGCATAGCAATCTCTAGTACTCCTTTTAGATCTTTCTGACCAATGTATTCGCTCAGCTTGTGCGGGCGCAGTCCTTCATCTTTTTCCTCGGCTTTCTCTTCGATCGATTTGGCTTCGGCCTGCAACAAGTCTGGATCGACTTCATCAGATGGCTGATCAGCAAATTTCGACGATTTTCCAGCATTCGCGGAGGAGTCAGAATTCTTCGCAGGCGACTTTTTAGGAGCTGCTCTGGTGGATTTCGGAGACTCATCGTCGTCAGAAGGAGGTTTTTTGGAAGAGATGATCGCCATCGTATCTATGCACCAGCAAGTTTCGCCATTTTAAAACATTCTAGGTCAATTTTACTCGTCAGCCTCTTTACAAAAGGCTATGCAAATAGTGAATGCAGCTATGTTCAATAAATGAGTTTTAAAGACAGCAGATTTTTCGGATTCATAAATCAAAGTGCCTAACGGTTTGAATAAACAAGGCAGTGGAGAGATCTTTGACTTGGGGCTTATCTAGATCACCTAATTGACGACTGGCTACTCCATAACAGTAATTGTAAAGTTTGCCCAAACGTTCAATATAATCAGCAATTTCGGCAGTGCGGGATGATCGATGATCCGTCAAGCCCAAGTCAGTATTCAAGTCAGTGGGACGCTGCCACTCTCGATCGGCGCGACTCTGAGCAGTTTCTACCAAGGAAATTTTACCTTTGCTATCTTGAGCCAAAGTTACTCGCTCCCCATTGGCTCTGGCCATCAATTCCACATCTCCGGCTGGTCGCCACACCGTCAACGATTGACCATCGGCAGTGCGACAATCCATCACTGATCGATCACCGCGTCTGGTACTGACAATGCGTGGTTGACCGGCTACTTTAGCTTCAATAAGTTTCATCGCGGTAACTCCTAGAAATTTTGGGTAGAACTGAATCGGACAAGATGGGTAGAGCACTGAAGTAATTCAATCAATTACAGTAATTTTATACCATTTAGCTTTCTTAGTCAATATGTATTATAAAAATCCGACAAGTCTGAATTACACTGTCAATTTTTAACCGTCAATTTTCAACTGGCCACTCCTGATCGCGTACAATGACAAAGTCTTTCAGCATCTGGGGTCATGGTTTTGCAGCGAGTAGGTATTATCGGCGGTGGTCAATTGGCGGGCATGATGGCTAGTGCTGCGGCCAGTTTAGATTTAAAGATTACGATTCAGACCCCCAACCCCACCGATACCGCTGCGGCCTTGGCTGATTGCCACATTTTTGCCGAGATCGATGATCTGGCTGCCACGGCTCAACTGGCTAAAGAATGCGACTGGATTACCTTTGAAAACGAGTTTGTAGATGTTGTCGCCCTTGGTAAAATTCCGGGCGTGGTTTTCCGTCCACCTCTCAGCTCTCTCACGCCGCTGTTAGACAAATATGATCAGCGCTGCTTTCTGCAAAAACTGGGCTTGCCAGTGCCCAAATTTTGCCTGGGTCACGATCCCAACGCTGCCGATTGGCAGTTTCCGTTGGTATTCAAAGCCCGTCGCCATGGCTATGATGGCCAAGGGACTTTTATTGTGCGCGATGCAGCTACTTTGAGGGCTTTGCAACAGCAGTTTCCAGAGAGTGGCTTGATTGAAGAATTTGTGCCTTTTACTTGTGAATTGGCGGTGATGGCCGCCCGATCGATCACTGGGGCAATCGCAGTTTACCCAATCGTCGAAACTGTCCAAGTCCATCAAGTCTGCCAACGGGTCTACACTGCCGTAGAACTCAGCGCCATTACCCAAGCTCAGATCGCCGAGATCGCTCGCACCATTCTGGACAAACTCGGTATGGTGGGGATTATGGGGATCGAATTTTTCTATACTGCTGATGGTCAGGTCTTAGTCAACGAGCTGGCTCCTCGTACTCATAACTCTGGCCACTTATCGATCGAAGCCTGCGCCACATCCCAATTTGCCCAGCATTTAAGAGCGGTGGCTGGTATGTCTTTAGGAGATCCTAGTTTGACCTGTGAAGCAGCTGTAATGGTGAATTTATTGGGTTATGAGGAATCCACCTCAGATTATTTAGCCCAGCGCCAACAGATTGCTGAAATTCCGGGGGCTTATCTACATTGGTATCACAAATCTGAAGTGCGTCCTGGTCGGAAGCTGGGTCATGTGACGGTGGTTTTAGATACTGCTGATAGGGCAAGATCGATCGAAGTAGCTGAACAAATTGAGTCAATTTGGTACCTAAAGGAGACATCAAATTAGCATGAAAAATTGAATTGTCCTAGCCATCTCAACATGGTGCTATCTACCGCACCGATGTACGTAAGCCATCTGCTGTTCAACGCATCGATCAACCCAAAGCTGGAGAAATTGCTGGCTTTAATGTTGCTGCGCATCAAGGTAATGTGGTCTTTCCTGTTAATTATTATGATAGTGGGGGCACTTTTTCTAGTTATACAATTTTGGTTTCTGGTAAAACTAATCGATCGATCAATGTTCCATCCGGAACAGTTGCCATGAGAAATAACATATTGGTGGTAGGCAATACGTCATTGCTAGGTGTCAATAGTCCTTATAACTCGGGTACATTATCAATTTTTAACTTAAAACAACCAAACCAATCACCTCGCAAAATTGAAACTAATTTCCCGGTGCTCGGCATTAGTATTTCTGATAAATTAATTGCTACTACTGGTAGCCATCAGGCTTGGGGCTCAGCAGAAAACCAACGAAAAGCACTCATAGTCAGTATCAAAGATGGATCTGAACATAGCCTTAGGCTGTTCAACAAAAAGATTGATCCGCTCACTTTTTTGGATTAACTATAATGTTAACGAACCACTTTTGCAGCTCAGGCAGTCGATCAATTTGCT
>JAYUSV010000247.1:0-2090 GCA_043755495.1 Synechococcales cyanobacterium | reverse complement strand
GGTGCTGCCGCAGTCGGTACCGGCTTTGTCACCAGCCAATTGGGAATCGGGTCAGCATCGTCAGCGGCCACTAGCCAAAATCTCACTCCAGACAGTGCTTTTAATGAGCTATTACAAGGTAATCAAAGGTTTGCTAGCCAAAGGTCTCAAGGGACAAATAGAGGCGTATTTCGCTTGCGAGAAGTTGCCAAAGGCCAAAAGCCTTTTGCGGCTATTTTAGGCTGTGCCGACTCACGAGTACCAGCAGAAATTATCTTTGACCAAGGCTTAGGAGATTTATTTGTAGTGCGGGTGGCCGGAAACGTAGCAACCCCCGAAGAGATTGGTAGCTTGGAATACGGCACCTTAGTGTTGGGTGCCAAAGTGCTGCTAGTACTGGGGCATGAAAGATGTGGTGCGGTGAAAGCAGCGATCGATAATAAACCGGTTCCTGGTAGAATCGGCACTATTCTGAGCCATATTCAGCCAGCGGTGGCCAGGACTTCTCAGCAGTCTCCAGATCGCTTGAGAGATGCCACTATTGCCAATGTTAAAAATCAAATTGCCATTTTGAAAAGCTCTCCAGTGATAGCAGATTTAATCAAAAGTAAAAAGCTAAAAATTGCTGGGGGTTTTTACGATCTTGATACTGGATTAATGACCCAGATCGTCTAGTAGAAAACAGCAGAGTCCATATACTCTGCTCTAATTATTATTCAGGAGATTCAGATATTATGTTGAGTTTGGTTATTTGGTTACCAGTTTTAGGGGCAATATTGGTCGGGATTTTACCTGTTGCCAGTCGCACTATTGCATTAGTTGTGTCAGGATTAACTTTATTAGTTGCACTAACTATCACAAGTCTATATAACTATCAAGATGCTGGTTTACAGTTTGTAGAGCACTTAAGCTGGATTAAGCCTTTGGGTTTAGATTACGCCCTGGGTCTGGATGGTTTATCGTTGCCTTTAGTGATTTTAAATGCCTTACTGGTATTTCTGGCAGTGCAATCGACCAATAAAGATATCGAGCGGTCACGGCTTTTTTATTCTTTGCTGCTTTTGGTAGGCGCGGCAGTAATGGGCGCTTTTCTCGCCCAAAATTTACTATTATTCTTTTTGTTTTATGAGTTGGAGTTAATTCCACTTTATTTATTAATCATCATTTGGGGTGGAGAACGACGGGGCTATGCCGCAACCAAGTTTTTGATTTATCAGGCGCTGTCGGGCATGATTCTACTGGCTGGCTTTTTAAGTTGGGCTTGGTTTGCCAAGACTGGTAATTTTAATTATGAGTCTTTAGCTGCAACTCATTTACCAGCTAATTTACAGCTTTTGTTTCTCAGTATCATTATGTTGGGATTTGGCATTAAAATGCCTTTAGTACCTTTCCACACTTGGCTGCCAGATGCTTACGTAGAATCATCTACACCGGTTTCAATGTTGCTAGGGGGCATTGTTTCAAAGCTGGGCACTTATGGATTAATTCGGTTTGGATTAGGGCTGTTTCCTGATGCTTGGCCAATTGTCGCTCCCTGGCTGGCATTAATTGCAGCGATTACTGCAGTGTATGGTAGCATCGTGGCGATCGCCCAAACCGATATTAAGAAGACAATCGCCTATAGTTCGGTGGCTCATTTAAGCTATGTGCTGTTAGCGATCGCTGCGGGTAACTCCCTGAGTGTTTTGGGGGCTGTATATCAAATGGTGGCTCACAGCTTAATTTTGGCGCTATTGTTTAACTTGGTGGGGATTATTGAAGCCAAAACTGGCACTAGAGAATTGGCAAAATTACATGGTTTGCTGAACCCCCAACGAGGCTTGCCATTTGTGGGATCGATGTTAATTTTAACCATGATGGCCAGCGCTGGAATTCCAGGAATGATTGGGTTTGTAGGTGAGTTCCTATCTTTCCAGGGTAGCTACTTAGCTTTTCCTCTGATTACGCTCATCTGTCTAGGCAGTACTGGTTTAACTTCTGTCTACTTTGTAATTATTATTAACCGAGCACTGTTCGGCAAATTAGAAGAGAACATTACCTATTTGCCCAAGGTTCTTAGCTATGAAAGAATCCCGGCAATTATTTTGGCTGTTTTAATTGTGCTGTTTGGA
>JAYUSV010000246.1:0-2093 GCA_043755495.1 Synechococcales cyanobacterium | reverse complement strand
ACCCAAGTGGGCAATGAAAGACTGTGCATTTTTGTATAAATAAAGTGTATTTAGCGATCCTCTCCGCACCATCAAACCTTAGAATGGTCGCAGATTCTCCGATTTATAGAAACATGACAGATACTCAAGTGGTGCTCTGTGGCTACTATGGCGCAGGTAACGGTGGTGACGAGGCTTTGTTAGCTTCTATGTTAGAGATATTACCGCTCAATGTAAAACCGCTGGTGCTATCGGCCAATCCCCAAGAGACCACCGCCCGCTATAAAGTGGCCGCAGTCGATCGCAAAAGTTTGGGAGTTCTTAAAGCCCTGCGTAGCTCTCAGGCTCTAATTTTGGGTGGGGGTAGCCTTATTCAAGATGCTACGAGCGTGCAGAGTGCGGTGTATTACGGGGGCTTGGTGGGCTTAGCTAAACAGTTGGGTCTGCAAGTAATTGCCTTGGGTCAAGGCATTGGCCCATTGAATCAGCAGCTTACTAAATGGGTCGCTGAGCGGGCTTTTGGTAGTTGTGATGCTTTAAGCGTGCGCGATAAAGCCTCGGCCTTTATTTTGCAGGACTGGTCAATTTCTTGCATGATGGCTCCTGACCCGGTGTGGAATTTGGCGGCAGTAGCCTTACCAGAACTTGCCGATTTACCGACTCCTCGGATTGCGATCACTCTCCGGGAGCATCCCGACTTAACTGCCGATCGATTACAAGTAATGACCCAAGCGCTAATTGAGCTGCAAAAAGCCACCAATAGCTGGGTGATGATTATTCCTTTTCAGCCCAGTGATTTATCGATCGCTCAGCAAGTCCATTGCCAAATTCCAGCACATAGTCAAATTATTGCGTTGTCTGATCCACGTCAGCTCAAAGGCGCTTTTCAGGGAGTTCATTTGGCGATCGGAATGCGCTATCACAGCTTGATTATGGCTGCTGCCGAGGGCTGCCGCTGTTTTGCTCTTAGCTATGACCCCAAAATTGATCAGCTTATGGAAGATTTGGAAATACCCGGCTGGAAAATTGCAGATATTCCTCTAGATCAAGATCAGGTCTTAACTGCTTTGCTCCAACAGTTTCAGCAGGGGGAGCCACTGGCCGAGAAACGCCTTACAGAGCTACAAATCAAGACTAGGATTCATAAAGAGCTTTTGGCTGCTGCACTAAATAACAAATCATAAAATTTTTGCAAAGTCATCTATGATAGATCATTAAGTTTGGTTACTCTTCCCCATCAGTTTTCTTGTTATTCAGAATTATTTTTATCTACCTTGATAATTGCCATGAGCGATGCTTCCTCGACCTCTCCATTTAGCCCGCCAGCAGTTGACGTAGAGACTGTTTACACTACTGCTTCGCCCCAAGGAGAATCTACTGATTGGTTAACGGTGGTGAAAAATCTCCGTTTGACCAACCGCAAGTTATTAGACCAAATTGAAGCTCTGGAAGTGAATTTGGTCGCTGCCAAGCAAGAAGTAATCAATCATCAAGAGCGCAGTCGGGCGCAGGGCATCAAAATTGTCCAGCAAGATGATGATCTACAGGCCGCCCGCGATCGGGTTGCAGCGATGTTTGAGCAGCTAGAAAATTCTCATCAAATTGGCCAGCGTCAGCAGGTATTGGTGGAAACTCTTTCTCAAAAGCTAGAAATTGCCCAGACGATCGTGGGTGAACTAGATAATGAAAATGCTCAGCTACGTCAGAACCATGCGGAACAGTCTCAGAAGCTTTATAAAACCGAGGCTGTGGCCCAAGAGCTATATCGCCGTCTCAAAAACCAGCCTACTGTTGAAACTGCCTCAGCCCCACTTTCTAGCATTCAACGAGTACATAGTGCCGAAGACACCGGGGCTGAAGATGACAGTCCAATTTCTGGTCCGCTGGAGTTTGAGATGGAGCCAATGCGCCCGAGCTGGCCAACATCAGCGGTGGAAGCTGCTGCTGAAATGAAAACTCGGCCAAGTACTACCTTGGAACTACCCAAATTCAGTAAAAAGCAATCTTGAATTTGGCCGCTTTGATTTCCTTAATCTTTTTGGGCTAGAATGCGAAAGTCTGTTTTCAGGCTGAATGTGTTTCAGATACATTGCAGTCTGGCATTCAATAGCAGC
>JAYUSV010000245.1:0-2096 GCA_043755495.1 Synechococcales cyanobacterium | reverse complement strand
TAAAGAACCAGCCATAACTGTGCAATCCTTTGCCCAAAATATTTACGCCTAAATAGCAGATCCAAATTACCACAAAGCCAGTAGCGGCTAAGATGGCTGGCTTGCGACCTTGCCAGCCTTTGGTAATGCGGGAATGGAGGTAAGCCGCGAAGAACAGCCAAGTAATCAGCGCCCAAGTTTCTTTGGGGTCCCAGCTCCAGTAAGAACCCCAGGCTTCGTTAGCCCACACACCACCGGCAATAATCCCGATCGTCAGTAATGGGAAGCCCAAGCCAATGATCCGATAGCTGACGTTATCTAGAGTTTGAGCAAGGCTAAGTCGCTGGGGGGAAAGGGTCACAGTAGGTCTGGTCATGATTGCCACATTGCCCACTGGCAATGTGGCAGAATCATGATCTAAATCTGGATGAGAGTTCAACCGATAGCCACCGATGCCCAAGGAGTTACCTTGCAATTCCACCTGCTGTCCAGCAGTGACAATCAAAAAAGTGATGGCCATGACCGCACCAACCATGAGGGTGGAATAAGAGATCATCATCACGCTCACATGCATCATTAACCAGTTAGATTTCAGAGCAGGCACCAACGGAGCCGAATTTTGCATTTCGTCCGGCAAGGTCAAAGCCGCAAAGGCACAAATGCCCATGGCTACCGGTGCAGTAGCAGCTCCTACTAAACGACTTTGGCTCATTTTCTCGGCGACCAGATGGATTGCGGTGATCCCCCAGGCCAAGAAAAATAAAGATTCATAAAGATTACTGAGGGGAAAATATCCAGCGGCAATCCAGCGGGCAGCTAAGAGGGCAGCGATACATAAGTTAGCAACCAACATGCCTATTGTCCCAACGGTTTTGAGGGGCAACTGGGGGAAAGCTACTCCCACCCAATACACCAACATGGAGAGCAGCAATACGCCAAAGGAAATATTGTCTAGGTAGCTCTGTAACTCAACTAAGTTCATGGCCATCACTTTTTTAGTTGTCACCGCTGGACAGCAGGTGGAATTGCAAGGTAACTCCCTAGGTATTGGTGGCTACCGGTTGAATTCTAATTCAGATTTAGAGCATGATTCTTCTACTGCGACTATGCCCACTGGCAATGTGGCAACCCTGACCAGACCTACTGTAACCCTTTCCCCGCAGCGACTCAGCCTTGCCCAAACTCTAGATAACGTCAGCTATCGGATCATTGGCTTGGGCTTCCCATTGCTCACGATCGGGATTATTGCCGGTGGTGTTTGGGCCAACGAAGCCTGGGGTTCTTACTGGAGCTGGGACCCAAAGGAAACTTGGGCGTTGATTACCTGGCTGTTTTTCGCCGCGTATTTGCATTCGCGCATCACCAAAGGATGGCAGGGACGGAAACCAGCGATCTTAGCGGCTACTGGTTTTGTGGTAATTTGGATTTGCTATTTAGGCGTAAATATTTTGGGCAAAGGATTGCACAGTTATGGCTGGTTCTTTAATTAAACAAATACTAATTAAACAAATACGGTGCCGATCGACCAAGACAATGCATTAGAATGGTGGCGCGTTCGACACAAGTAGTGTAATCAGCCTGTAAGATAAGTAACACCAAATAATTGGGAGATATTCGTGAGCAAACAATTTCAGCCCTTAGCCGATGGGGAAGTAGTTTCGGTCAAAGACACCTGTCGGGTGAGCGAGCTGGCGGCTCAGATCCGTAGTAAAGTTGCCGACAGTTTGGCCGAGTGGTCGGATGAGCATGGAGTAGATGGTGAAGTGCTGCGCTTTGGTGCACAAGGCTGGGAAAAAGGCAAAGTCCGTTTACATCTGGCGATCGAATTCTGCCCAGATGATGCTGGTAATGCACCTCAATCGATTCATCAACTCAGCAATGCCGCATCGCCCGTTTCGGCGGTAGCCACCAACATGTCCGCAGCTCCTATTTCGGCTGTAGCGGCGGCTGGCATCATCGGAATGAGCGCTGTCTCCACCGCGATCGAGTTACCACCAGCCCCCATTAAGCCTCCAGCGGACTCTACTGCTGTAGATGATAATTTTGAGTTGGGCACCATGTCAGATATCAGCGGCGAGATTAACTTAAATCTTAGTGATGCCCCTGGTGGCTATGTG
>JAYUSV010000244.1:0-6013 GCA_043755495.1 Synechococcales cyanobacterium | reverse complement strand
CTTTTTAAAGTGTAGAGATTAGCTGATGCGAAGACTGTGCTGGCAGCAAATGCCTGACAAGTGTGTATGATATTTCGATTTTCTAGAGTCTGATTAACTGCTACCGGCATGTTGGATAGCTGCTGCAATAGCGTGGTTAAAATTCTTGGCAGTGGCTGATCACCAAATGTTTCCAATTTTTTGCAAACTGGCGTAGAGTAGACCCATTTAATCTGAGGTGCCTTATTCAAACACGGTAGGCGAAACATACTGGCAATATTCGAGATTTCCATCGACTTAGTAGCATGGGACATATATACCTCTTGAAATGATGTTCGGATAACCTTGCTTGTTAGCTTAAAGCATGACTTATGAATGTGTCAAGTAAAGTATGCGTAATTGCATGCTGAAAACTGACTAAGACCACAAACCCTTACTCCATCAGCATCAACGAATACAGTTAGATCGACAAATTTGGGTATAATAACCTTATAGACTTTGAAAAATCTTATGGCTAGACCGTCTCTAACTCCCACCCCCACAGGTTTAGCAGTAGCTCGCCAAGCATTGTCAAAAAAAGGATTGACCCAAGTTGAGCTAGCGCGTGAGCTACATTGCAGTCGGCAGCCAGTTTCTAATTTTTTTGGTGGTAGGGCGATCGAACAAAAAATTTTTACGGCAATTTGTGAACGCGTGGGTCTGGATTGGCAAGAAATCGCTGGTATGAAAACCATTGCTATTCCAGCCATTGAAGTTACTCAGACAAGAGACATTCATGCTTTAGTTAGGCAGCAGCGAATACAAGTTCATCATGAAATTGCCCGTCGTTGCGGACATATCAGAATTTTGGGATTGAGTACGCCAATCAAGCCAGAAGATATTTACACCGAGGTTAAAGTTCTAGAAAAAATTCCGGCTTACCGCTGGCGAACGATCGATGACTCGATGAAAGAAACCAAAACCAACGATTGTACCGATGGTGATCGCTGGAGTTTGGGTAAAGTAAACCTTGAGCGTATTTCTGGAATTAAGGCTTTAGAAGAATATAAGCTATTGATTTTATCCGGGAAGCCGGGAGCAGGCAAAACTACTTTTCTTCAACATCTAGCTACAAAATGCAACCAAGGAGAACTGGCTACCGATCGAGTACCAATCATACTGAGTCTCAAAGATTGGGCACAGGTAGAGGTAGAATTTTCGCTACTGGAATATATTGAACATAGCTATGGAACAAATACTGCCATTTGGCAACAAATACTTCAAGCTGGTCAGGGTTTAATATTGCTCGATGGCCTAGATGAAATTCCTAAAGATCAAGAAAAGAGGATTTTAGGGAAAATGCGGGAGTTTGTAGGAGAGTTTAATGGTAACTACATTGTCATTTCTTGCCGAATTGCAGCGTGGGAAGGCAGCTACGGGTTTGAGCAATTTGTCGAAGTAGAGCTAGCAGATTTTGATGAGGAGCAAATTGCTAAATTTATTCACAATTGGTTTGATAAACGGCAAGGTCAAGAACTAGCTACTAAATTTCTTAGTGAATTGGCTCGTAACCCAGAACTTAAAGACTTGGTTGTGACCCCCATTTTGCTACCACTAGTTTGCTTGGCATTTGAAGATCAAGGTACCTGCCCCAACACCAGAACCAGACTTTATCAACTAGGAATTGAAATTTTACTGTCCAAGTGGGATGATCGACGAGGAATTGATCGATATCCGATCAATCTATATCCGGTCTATCGTTGGCTGTTACCAGAATTGAAAATAAAATTACTGGCTAAAATTGCGTTAGGAACTCTACAAGAACGTCAATACTTCTTTCCTGGAGCTGTTGTTGAAGAATTTATCTTAGATTTCTTTAAAGAACATACTCAACTAGAACCCCATCCCCGAGAAATTTTGACAGCGATCGTTGCCCAGCACGGTTTACTTGTAGAAAGATCCCGAGATATTTATTCTTTTTCTCACCTCACCTTCCATGAATATTTTGCAGCTCGGGATTTGATTCCGACTCCTACTCACCATCCATCTGCAGAGTCTCGGGCTATTTTGATGAATCATTTAGATGATGGTTCTACTTGGCAGGAAGTCTGGCTGTTAGCGGTAGAATTATTGAGTCATGGTAGTCGATTACTTGAACCACTTCAAGAAAATATTGATGAGTTAGTTAATGCTAATCCAGAAGTTGCTGATTATCTGCGCCAGTTGCCTAATATAGCTCCTGAATTAGACCAAATGCGAGAGCCACTAGCTCCAGCGGCTTGTTTGGCGCTACGTTTTGATATAGATTTTGACCTAGACCACAATCGATCAGTGGCTTTTGCTCTCGATCCACGCAGCAGCATTTTCGTGGCTGCTAGCTTTGCCCATCGAATGCTGGGAATCGATTTGCAGCAGGCAATTCAACAGGCTGAGGCAGATCCTCAAATAGCGACAGCTAAGACGGCCAATGAAGCGATGCGATTGGTGATTGAAAATGTTTTAAAAGATCAGGGGCTAGCCACAGAAAATTATCGCAAACTAGAGAAGCTGAAGCAAAAATATGAGATAACTGGTAGTTCAACTACTGGTGAAGAAGTGCTAGACAAAATGGCGACTGATGCTCGGACTCTTGCCCGTGATCGGATCAGGCTGGGTGATTTAAATCATCGAACCGAAGATTTTCAAAAAATTCTCAAAGGATATTACAATAGAGTCAGCATTATTGTGGAGTGTCTACAAAACCGGGACTGTCAAGTATCTCTTACGGAGAGAAAGCAGTTAAAAGAGTTCTTATTTCAGGCTAAGGATACTATTAACTTGGAGCTGAATGGGGCAAAGTTGACGCTTTAAGTATGTGTTCAAAAGTGTTGGGTTATGAGTATTGAATTTGTAAATGTAGGGGATAATATCGATCAAGATTATCCCCAGAGCTTTTATGAGGTAAAAACTTGGAGCGATCAAGAGATTACTCTGACGGATCGGGGTGCGCATTTTGGCTATGTTTTCACTGGTCGATCACATATTACCCAGGCTGATGGCAGTGGGTACTTGTTGAATGCCGGAATGTATTTTTCGTTACCAGGTGCTGGTTTAATTGGGAGTGAAAAATCTAGTGGTTTTGTGATTACTTGTACCGGTTTCAATCATGCTTTTACCTTAGGTGGACCGGTAGCAGCTCCGGGTGAATTTGCCTATATTGATGGCGGTAGAACTGATATTTTGTTAGCACCAATGCGCCAAGGCGATCCGGGCTTATATGGGCTACATTTTCCACCAGGAGTTGATCAGACCATGCACGACCATGAGAGTGATCGAGTGGTATTGGTAGTCAGTGGTTCAGGGTGCTGTTTGACTCCCGATCAACGCTGTGATTTTGTACCGGGGATGTTGTTACGGATTCCTCGCAAAGAGAAGCATAAGTTTATGACCTTTGCTGAAAATTTATCCCTAGTGATTTTTCACCCCGATAGTGAGATCGGTTTTAGTGATACCAATCATCCGATGTTGATACAGACTTATATTGATGGGGTTTCAGCAGCACAGTTAACTCATTTGCATACTCCGAATTCACTCCAGAGCTAAATTCCAGTTGGCTTCGATTCTTTTTAAGTCTTTCTCGGCTCTTAGTCGGGTGAAGAGTTGGTGGGCGATTTCATAATGTTCTTGGGCTTTTTGGTTGTTTGACTTCGATCGATAAAGCTGTGCTAAATCCCAAATAGTTTCCGCAATATGCCAAGTCATAGAGAGATCTTTCATTTTTTCGACTGCTTGATTCAACCATTCTTCCGCCCTGTTGAGATTTCCTCGCCTCAATTCATTTTCTCCTAAGCAACCTCAAATAATTGCAATTTCTGATCGATCTCCTAATTCAGCGCGGAGTTTTAGCGATCTTTGATAAAGTTCTTCGGCCTCATCCCAGTTGCCTCGTTTATTCAGTATTATGATAACTGGGCGGAACGTGGCTAAATGATAACCCATTCATTCCCAATTTTATCTAGAATTGCCAAAGAACGCCATCCTGGAGGGTCGATCGACATGCTCACCATCACCTGGATCTCTAACCTCGCCAGCAAAGGCATTCTGATTTTTGCTTTTGTTTTGACTCTGAGCCTCAGCGGCTGTGTCAAATACCAAACCACGATCGACTTCCACAGCTTTAACAGTGGTGACTTCATTCAGCACATCACCTTAGACAAACAGTTTCACCAGATCAACCAACAAGCGATCGATACCTGGCTGGAGTCGATCGAACAACGCGCTCACCAAATTAATGGCACCGTCAACAAAATCAGCCCGCAAGAACTCACCGTCACAGTTCCCTTTCGTCGTGTCCCCGAACTAGTCAGCAAATTCAACCAATTTTTCGCTGGAGATCGACAGGGGTTGGCCTCGCAGCTTTCGATCGCCGAGAGCAACTTCTTATTAGCCAGCCGCTACCAACTCACTTACGACCTCGATCTCAGCTCCCTTACCGTTAACAGCTTAGATCGCGGCAAAACGCTCGATCTGCAATTTGCCCTTCAAGCCCCCAGCATCTCCTTCTCCTATCGGAGACGCGGCGCGAACGACCAGTTTAGGGCAGTGCCCAATAGTCCAACCGCTGCCCAGCGATGGCAACTGCAACTCGGTCAACCTAATCATCTAACATCGACCTTCTGGATTCCTAACCCTCTTGGTATCGGTGGCTTGATCATTGGAATTTTGGTGTCGATCGGTTATCTGCTGAAATCTTTGATTGCTCCCCACCGACTGGCAGCTTAATATTTGCAACAGAGATCCTGAAGATCTCTGGTAGGTCTTAGAATGGCTAGGTACTTTTTGCTGTTGGCCACAAGCATTTTTGTGGATATTTTATGGACATTTTTCCCGCGATCGATCTACTGGGTGGTAACTGCGTGCGGTTGTATCAGGGCGACTATGCCCAGTCCCAGGTTTTTAATGAAAACCCGATCGCTGTGGCCACCGCATGGCAAACCACCGGTTGTACCAAGCTGCACCTCGTAGATTTAGATGGAGCCAAGAGCGGTCAGCAAGCCAACCTGGCGATTATTGGCCAAATAGTCCAAGCAGTGCCCGACATGACCATCCAAGTTGGTGGGGGCTTACGCAGCGCCGATAACGTGAAGGCTTTATTGGATCTGGGAGTCGATCGAGCAATTTTGGGCACCATTGCGATCGAGCAACCACAATTGGTAGCAGAACTTTGCAAACAATACCCCGGCCAAATAGTAGTAGGCATCGATGCGCGGGATGGCTGGGTGGCCACCAAAGGCTGGATCGAAACCTCCCAAGTAAAAGCCACCGACCTGGCACAGCAAATGGCTGATTGGGGCGCGGCGGCAATTATTTACACAGATATTCAAAGAGACGGCACTTTAGTAGGACCAAACTTAGCGGCTTTACGCGAACTGGCGGAAAACACCACAGTACCGGTTATTGCTTCTGGCGGGGTGGGTTCTGTGGCAGACTTACTGAATCTTTTGACCTTAGAACCCTTAGGAGTGACCGGTACCATTGTTGGTAAAGCCTTGTATACCGGAGCCTTTACCCTGACCGAAGCTCTACAAGCCGTGGGGCCAGGGCGCTGGCAAGATGTCACCAGTTCTAGTTTTGCTTAGGCTGGTTGATCGCACGGTGCAGCAGCGTAATCATGTCAGAAATTTGCTGGCGGCTGAAGTTGCGCAAGATTAATTGAGCAGCACCACGAGCATCTAACGGAATGGACAGTTGAGCAGGAGCAGCTTGTACGAGTGTAGCTACTGGCGCAGTAGCGATCGCCAGTGCTTGCAGTGCGGGGCTAGGCGCAATTTCTTGACCTCGACCGGCTGCTAACAAATCACCAGCTAGCTTCAGTTCTTTGATTACTACCGGAGCTAGAGCTTCGTAAGCATTAGCAGAGTTGCCGATGGCCTGAGCCGATATTTTGAGAATATTTTGCCAAGTAGCAGTATTGACATCTAGATGAGCCAGTTTTTGGCAATAGCTGGCGATTTGGGGACGAGAAGCCGTGGCTTCGCCCTGCTTGAAAGAACCCAACATTGCTTTAAGGTTTTCC
>JAYUSV010000243.1:0-2100 GCA_043755495.1 Synechococcales cyanobacterium | reverse complement strand
AATTCATGTTTCTAGCGTAGTAGAATGGATTACCGCGATCGGCCTAATTTGGGTCTATGGCGACCAGGCCGATCGCAGTCACTGGAAAAGCTTGAGTTGGGGCATGTTACCCGCCCTAATCAGCGCCATGTGTGCCTGCACTTGGCATTTTTTTGACAATGCTCCCAGTTTGGAGTGGCTAGTTGTTGTGCAGGCTGCAACCACTTTTATTGGGAACAGCACCATGGCCTTAGCTGGCTGGTGGATTTGGAAACAGAGCCAACAGGAGCCAATCCTATGAACAAAGAATCTTTGTTTGGAGCTTCGCTGTTTCCCTATCTGGCTTTTTTGTGGTTTCTAACCAAGTCTGGCCAGACCCCCAAGCTAGCACTTATCGGGTTTTATATGACCTTGGTATTTGTGGCCATTACTATTCCGGCTGGTCTCTATGCAGAGCTGGTATTAAAGCAGAGCCTAGCCAATGTAGATTGGCTCCATGGCGGAGCAGAATCTTTTTTGACGATCGCCAATGTATTGGTAGTAATTGGTTTCAGTCGTTCTTATCAAAAAAATAGTGCCTCCAACACCAAAGAAACTCCTACAATCCTTGCATCTGAAAAAAACTAGCCATATTACAAAAAGCAGTCATTTTGTAAGTAGTTAGCTATTAAAATAATCTATTTACTTATAACTAGTAATTGAGATATGCTAAGGCTCGGTAACAAAATTTATGCTCCACACAGTTTTTATGGCCTCCAGAACTGCTCGGTTGTTTGCCAGATTGTTTGATTGCGGCATTTTAGTCGCAATTCTCATGCCTAGCATTTTAATTAATGGTGCTCCTGGCAAATTTTTTGGTGATGGTCTACTCTTACAGGTCTCTACTGTAGTATTTTTCCTGTATTTGTTTTTTGAAGATGCTCTGGGTGGTCAGAGCATCGGCAAGCGGGTGATGCGAATTGCCGTGGTAGGAATAGCATCTCGCCGACCTTGTAATTTGTTTCAGTCTTTGATTCGCAATTTGTCGATCGTCGTATTCAGTGTTTTCGATGTTCTAATGATTGTGGGTAACAAAAAACTACGCTTAGGCGATCGAATAGCTGGCACGGTGGTAGTAGTCGAAGAAAACTTTTATCATTGGTAGATATATCTATGGCTATATCTAACAGAATCAGCACGGTTAATGATAAAGTACTAACAAGTGAAATACACCAATACCACAGGCGAAAACCAAGCTAACAGGTAAATGTATCAACTCAAAATTTATTCCTTGGGACATAGGGAGTCTGCCTTCGGAAGCTGTGTAAGACCAATATTTTGCTTGCAGAATAAAGGCGACGGCTGTTGAACAAGGAAGTCTGGAATCTCGAAGCCCGCTCTCTACCGTGAGGTGAGAGTTGGGTTGTACGGAGTCTAAGATATGTCACTTGATCTAATAGCCGCCCTTAGCAGATGATTGAGTCATAGGCGTTAAAAAGAGGTTTTTGTGAAACGAGTTTTAAGCATCATTCTGGGCGGTGGCGCAGGTACTCGACTGTACCCCCTGACTAAACTCAGGGCTAAACCGGCAGTCCCACTGGCTGGGAAGTATCGGCTAATCGATATTCCGGTGAGCAACTGTATAAATTCAGAGATATTTCAGCTCTATGTGCTTACTCAGTTCAACTCTGCCTCGCTGAACCGCCACCTGACCGCTGCTTACAATTTTAGTGGCTTTACCAAAGGCTTTGTCGAAGTGCTAGCAGCACAGCAAACCCCCGAAAACCCCAACTGGTTTCAAGGTACTGCTGATGCGGTACGCCAGTATTTATGGATGTTTGAAGATGCCGATGTAGATGAATTTTTGATCTTATCTGGTGATCACCTTTATCGAATGGATTACCGGTTGTTTGTAGAGCGCCACCGCCAAACCAACGCCGACATCACTATCTCGGTTGTGCCGATGGATGAAAAGCGGGCTTCCGATTTTGGCCTGATGAAAATTGATGAAAAAGGTCGAATTGTAGATTTTAGTGAAAAGCCTAAAGGTGATGAATTAAAGGCTATGCGGGTAGATACCCAATCTTTAGGACTCACTGCCGAACAAGCCGCTGAACAGCCTTATATTGCCTCGATGGGCAT
>JAYUSV010000242.1:0-2105 GCA_043755495.1 Synechococcales cyanobacterium | reverse complement strand
AAAAATTGGTTTTCGGCCAAAACTGTCTACTGACAAGGGTTTCAGACGTTTTTAAAATCCTTAACTCATTTTTTCGTTCCATTGCTACTCAAGCCCCGGGTCAGAACCCCCACACTCTGAGGCTTATTACCAGAAATCTAAATTTAGAATCACTAATAAGCACCATTCCCAATTCCACTCCCACCCAGAATCAACTCACTCGCCGTGAATCTTTCGGCAGAATGCGAAGCATGTAGGTTAGCCCCAACAACAATGCCCCCGACATTCCCGCAATCACATAGAGCAAACGGCTATCAGTGCCGATCGCAAAGAACCGCAGCATCACACACCCAGTGCCTACCAAAATCAACAGCGGAGTCACATCAAAATACTCCCCATGATCCCCCGCTTCTACCTCCAACCCCAAATACTCCTCATCGATCGACCTAATCGCCAAAGCCGGATTCCCACCCGATCGCTGCTGCAACTCTGCGATCTGCCCCTGGCTCAAATTCAAGCCCCTCTCCACCGCCGCACCATTCATCAAATCCCGAATCACCATATCCGACAAAGGCCGCAAAATCAGCGCCGGAGTATTCAAAAAAACATCAGTACGCGGCGGCTTAGTCGCCACCAGCAACAACGAAATACCCTGACGCTGCATCGTCTTCAGCCAACTCCTAAACTTCGGCTCCAACTGATGAGCATCATCAAACACCAAAAAGGTCGCCGAATTCTCCCGCAAATAATCCGCCACCGCCCACCGTAACTTCTCCACCGTCAAAACCTTGCCCTCCAGATCGATCGTCTCAATCTCTAACTGCTCACAAATATTGATCAACATCTGTCGCTGAGTAGTCGGGGTATAAACGATCACCAACTCAAACCCCTCCAACTGCAAATCAGCACAAATCCCCCCCATCAAAACCGTCTTCCCATCAAAACCGTCTTACCACTCCCCTCATCCCCGCAAAGCAGTATCGAACCATTAGCCTTTAAAGCCGCCAGCACCCGAGATTTTTCCTCAACCCGATAAAGTTTAAACATAAAAAATCAACTAACCAGCCAGTTAATAAATAATCTCTAGCAACCTACTAATTAATTAGTTGCGCGAGGGAGTTTGAGGGGGGCGCTCATCGCACCCTCAATGGGGGTCAGAACCCCCAGATCATCAACTGGTTCACAGTTAAAATCTATTTCTAATCCCGATCTCGGAACCACAAATTAGTAACAACCGCGATCGGCAAAATCGTAAAATCACTCAAAACCAACAGCGCCACCAAAATCAAAATATTCGGTATGGTTGATCGATCAACTCGCCCATACCTGCGCCAAAGCCTTATTAACCAAGAAAAGTCTAAGCCGCCCCGCCGACGTAGCTCTGTGCTCCGGCAATCAACGATGCGGCTAACTCTTTTGGGTCAATTTCTCGATTCTCAATTGCTACAATCGCCCTTGAATCTGTGGGCTGCTGTCCTAGAAGCGATCGAAGATGCTCAACAGTTCCGCGATCGACAAGTGCAGCTCATCATTTCTCGCCATAGCTGCGCCGCCAAACTCAGCCTTTGGGATGTGGAAGGCACTCTACTATCTATCAAGAGCCAACAAACTACCGATTTACAAGGCGTTGGGCGTAATCGTCTGGTTTCAATGGTCAGAGGACAACGTGGAGAAATTAACAGAATGGTGCTGAATTCGGTGCGGGTTAGTGACCAACAAGAATTAGAGCGATCAATCATCGAGGCTGCAAGTCAAAGCTGCGAAAAAGTCCGTAACCTCCAAAAGACGCTACCTTTCCCCAATTTAGCTTGGCTGTAATTCCGTGATGTAGTAGCCCTCAATATCCCGACAAAACCCGCTCCAACCGCCTTGGTAATATCGATCGATCCCGCGTATCATCTCGCTATCAGTCAATTCTGCCAAAGCCTCCGGTTCACCCTGCCAACGACACTCACCAATCCATAGCCGCGCCTCGGCTACCTGCTCTTCTTGCTTATTCAAATCTTGCTGAAGAATCATCGCTGTTTCTGATAGTTTTAGGCTTACATTTAGTGCTATACAGTACAAAATGCTGCTCCTTGCAACGATAATTGCTTATCGCAGGGACTATCCACCAAAGCACGAGC